>DATFAX010000023.1:0-10520 GCA_035254125.1 Holophagaceae bacterium
AGCATGGACCCGCGCACGATGATGTTCCCCACGGAGGCCTTCGCCGCGGCCCACAAGGGGGCACTGCACTTCTCCGACAAGCTGGACTATCTGGCCCAATGCAAATCCGGATTGCTGGATGGCGCCGCCACCTTCGCGAACTGGGACATCCTCCGCACGGCTCCCATGCTGGGCAAGTTCCCCGTGGGCGTGAACCTGCTGGCCATGCTCATCACCTTCATCATCACGGCCCTCTGCGTGTGGGGCGTGAAGGAGAGCGTGAAGGCCAACAACATCATGGTCTCCCTCAAGGTGATCCTGCTCCTGCTCGTCATCGCCGTGGGCGCCTTCTACGTGAAGCCCGCCAACTACCACCCCTTCATGCCCAACGGTTGGCACGGGGTGCAGGCCGGCGCGGCCATCATCTTCTTCGCCTTCATCGGATTTGACGCCGTGAGCACGACGGCGGAGGAGTGCAAGGATCCGGGCCGCGACATGCCCCGGGGCATCATCGGCAGCCTCATCATCTGCACGATCATCTACGTGGGCGTCTGTGCCGTCGTGGCGGGCATCCTGCCCTACCACGCCTATCACGGCATCGCCGATCCCATCGCCCACGCCTTCACGGCCATCGGCATGAACAAGATCTCCGCCATCGTGAGCGTCGGCGCCGTGGTCGCCCTGGGCAGCGCGCTGCTCGTCTACCAGATGGCCCAGCCCCGCATCTTTATGGTCATGAGCCGCGACGGCCTCCTGCCCCCCTGGTTCGGCAAGGTGAGCGAGCGCTTCCGCACGCCCCTCAACGCCACCCTCCTCACGGGCGTCATCGTGATCCTGCCCGCCGGCTTCATGAACATCGACGAGATCATCGAGCTCACCAACATCGGGACCCTCTTCGCCTTCATCCTCGTCTGCGCCGGCATCCTCATCCTCCGGGTGCGCCGCCCCGAAGCCAAGCGCACCTTCCGCGCCCCCCTCGTGTGGATCACGGCGCCCCTCGGCATCCTCTTCTGCGGCTGGCTCGCCTTCGGCCTCCCCCACCACACCTGGATCCGCTTCTGGATCTGGCTGGGCGTGGGCCTCGTGGCCTACTTCGTCTACAGCGCGAAGCACAGCAAGATCAACCTGGAAGCCAACAGCCAGGGCTAGCCGTCAGCTGGGGGACCCTGTCGAAGCGGGCTCGGGAGGGCCCGCTTTCCTATTCTGGAAGCGGGGCCTTCCGCTGCTTCCACCCCATGTACACATGCAGCGGAAGACCCCCCAGCATGAGGATGCTGCCCCAGTACACGGATTCCTTCCCGCTGCCGCCGAAGGCCCAGAGGGCGTAGGCGAAGGCGAGGAGAGCGACGGTCACGAAGCCGGGCCCGGGCATCCGGGCGCCGTCGGGGAGGAGGCGCTTGGCCATCATCTGCAGGGCGGCCACGGCGCAGAAGAGGTAGGGCACGAGGTTGGCGGCGGTGCTGAGGAGGATGACGAAGGTGAAGACGCTGACGAGGCTGCCCGTGTAGTTGGTGAGCACGAGGACGCTCACGAGCACGGAGGTGCTCGCCAGGGCCACGGCGGGGGACCCGCGCCGATTGAGGGCCGCCAGCTGGGTGGGGAAGAGGCCGTCGTCCGCGGCGGTCTGGGCCACCTGGCCCTGCACGAGGGTCCAGCCGTTGAGGGCCCCGAAGCAGGCGATGGTGGCGGCGCCCGCCATGACGTAGCCCGCCGTGCGCCCCCACAGGAGCGTGGCCGCGTCCGCGAAGGGGGCCGTGGATTCCGCCAACTGCGCCCGGGGCACGATGGCCATGACCGTGGAGCAGGCGATGACCATGGCCAGGGCCGTGAACACCGTGCCCCAGATGGTGGCCCTGGGCACCGTGCGGGTGGGGTCCTCCACGTCGCCGGCGGGGACGGTGGCGCACTCCAGGCCGAGGAAGGCCCATAGCGTGAGCGTCATGGTGGTGGACATGGCGCCCAGGAGGGGCTGACCCGTGGGGTTGAAGGGCATGAAGGCAGCGGGCTTGAGGTGGGCGAGGCCGAAGATACCGACGAGCACGAGGGGCACGTACTTGAGGATGGAGGTGACGAGCTGCACCAGACCCGCGGTGCGCAGCCCCCGGATGTTGATGAGGGTGCAGATCCAGATGGAGGCCACGGCGAGGCCGGCGCCCAGGTGGCTGGACTTGGCGATGGCCGGGAAGAACTTGGCGAGGCTGCCCACGAAGCCCACCGCGATGGCGGCGTTGCCCGTCCAGCAGGCCACCCAGTAAGACCACGCCACGAGGAAGCCCGCGAAGTCGCCGAAGGCCGCTCGCGTGAAGGCGTGGGGACCGCCGCTGCGGGCCATCCACTGGCCCAGCTTGGCGAACACCAGCGCTAGGAGGATCGAACCGGTGCCGGTGATGATCCAGCCTAGTAGGCTCACGCCGCCGTAGGGCGCCAGCGCCGCGGGCATCAGGTAGGTGCCGGAGCCGATCATGTTGCCCACCACGAGGGCGGTGCACATCCAGAAGCCGAGCTTCCGTGGGGTCGGGGTGTCGCTCACGGAGGCTCCTAGACAGACTCGAGGCTCAGGGCCAACCCTTGACCCACGCCCACGCAGAGGCTCACGACGGCGCGCTTCCCGCCCCGGCGCCGCAGTTCGTAGGCGGCGGTCAGGGCGAGGCGGGCGCCGCTGGCCCCCAGGGGGTGGCCCAGGGCGAGGGCCCCGCCGTTGGGGTTCACGTGCCCGGCATCGTCGGGCAGGCCCAGCTCCCGGGTGCAGGCGAGCACCTGGGCGGCGAAGGCCTCGTTGATCTCCAGGAGATCCACGTGGTCCAGGGTGAGGCCCTGGCGGGCGAGCAGCTTGCGGATGGCGGGCACGGGGCCCAGCCCCATGGTGCGGGGCGCCACACCCGCGCTGGCCATGCCGGTGAGGCGGGCGAGGGGCGAGAGGCCGTGCCGCGCGACGGCAGCTTCGCTCGCCAGCAGCAGGGCGGCGGCGCCGTCGTTGATGCCGGAGGCGTTGCCGGCGGTGATGGTGGTGCCCTCGCCGAGGATGGGCTTGAGTTTGGCGAGCTGCTCCAGGGTGGTGTCGGCCCGGGGGTGTTCGTCCACCTCCACGCGCCTCGTCTCGCGGCCCACCTTGACCTCCACGGGAAGGAGTTCCTCCGCGAAGCGGCCTTCCGCCTGGGCTCGGGCCGTGCGCTGCTGGCTGCGGAGGGCGAAGGCGTCCTGGTCGGCGCGGGAGATGTTCCGCTCCCGGGCGAGGTTCTCCGCCGTCTCCGGCATGGTGGCCACCCCGTGCAGGGCCTCCAACTTCGGGTTGATGAAGCGCCAGCCCATGGTGGTGTCCTCGAGTTTCTGCTCGCGGCCCCAAGGGCCTGCGGACTTGCCGACGACGAAGGGCGCCCGCGTCATGCCCTCCACGCCGCCGGCGAGCACCAGCTCCGCCTCCCCGCAGGCGATCATCCGCGCGGCCTGGCCCACGGCCTCCAGGCCCGAGGCGCAGAGTCGGTTCACGGTGACGCCGGGGACGCTGGCGGGCAGGCCCGCCAGCAGCAGGGCCATGCGGGCCACGTTGCGGTTGTCTTCGCCCGCCTGGTTGGCGCAGCCGAGGATGACCTCGTCCACGTCGCCTGGATCGAAGTGGGGCAGGGCGGCCATCAGCGCCGCGAGGGGCAGGGCGGCCAGGTCATCGGTTCGCAGCGCCGCCAGCGTCCCGCCGTAGCGGCCGAAGGGGGTGCGTGCCCCGGCGCAGAGGAAGGTCGCCCGCATCACGCCCCCAGGGAGGCCCAATGGTGGGCGGTGGCGCCTTCGATGGCGGCTTGCGTCTCACGCAGGGCGGGGAGCACGTCCTTGAGGGCGTGGGCCTTGATGCCCTCATGGAACTGCATGCCCACGTTGAGGGCGGCCACCACCTTGCCCTGCCGGTCGCGGATGGGCACGGAGAGGGAACAGAGGCCCAGCTCCAGCTCCTGCACCACGAGGCCGTAGCCCTGATCCCGCGTGCGCAGGATCTCCTCCCGCAGGCGCCGGGGATCGGTGATCGTGTGGGAGGTGAGGGGGTAGAAGGTGGCCTTGGCGAACCAAGCGTCCAGCGCCTCCGGGTCCAGGCCCGCCAGCAGCACGCGACCCATGGAGGCGGCGAAGGCGGGCAGCCGCGCGCCCACCCCCAGGGCGATGGTCATCACGCGGCGCACGGGCACCCGCGCCACGTACACGATGTCCTGCCCGTCCAGCACGGAGAGGGAGGTCGACTCGTTCACGCGGTGGGCCAGCTGCTCCATCCAGGGCATGGCCAGTTCCGGCAGGTTCAGGGAGCTGAGGTAGCCGAAGCCCAGCTCCAGCACGCGGGCCGTGAGGAAGAACTGGCGGCCCTTCTGGCCCACGTAGCCCAGGTGGCCCAGGGTGAGCAGGCTGCGGCGGGCGGCCGCCCGGGCGAGGCCCGTGCGTTCGGAGACCTCGGACAGGGACATGGAGGGGTTCTCGCGGTCGAAGGCGCGCAGCACGTCGAGCCCCCGGGCCAGGGACTGCACAAAATCAGGGCTCTCTTCGAAAGGCAGGTTCGGATTCATGGGGCGTTTCCCGGGACGTTGACAAGGGGGGTGGCTGGAGGGATCGTAATGCTGTTCGCACAACGAATCAATGTTCGATATTCGCACAATTGGAGAATCCTCCGGCCATGACCTCCGAGCGCGATCAGGTGCTGCACAGCTGGTGCGTCCAAGCGGACTGGGACGCGCCCACGGTCGTGGGTGGCGAGGGCGCCCGGTTCTGGGATGAGCAGGGCCGCGAATACCTCGACATGAGCAGCCTTGCGGAGTGCATGAACCTGGGGCACCAGCACCCGGCCCTCATCCGCGCCATCCAGGCGCAGGCGCAAAAGCTCTGCTTCACCACGGCGGCCTGGGGTGCGGAACCCCGCGCCGAGCTCGCGGCGCGGTTGCTGGAGAAGTCGGGCTTCGAAGGCGGCCGGGTCTACTTCACCCTGGGTGGGGCCGACGCCAACGAGCATGCCGTGAAGTTTGCGCGGCAGGCCCTGGGCCACCCGCGGGGCACCATCGTCGCCCGGAACCGCAGCTACCACGGCGCCAGCTACGGGGCCATGGCCCTCAGCGGCGACAGCCGCACCCTGGCCCAGGTGGATCCCGCCCGGTTCGGGGTGGTCCATGTGCCGCCCCCCTACGCCTACCGCTGCCCCTTCGGCACAAAGGACGAGGGCGCTTGCGCCGAGGCCGCCGTCCACAGCATCGGTGAAGGGCTCGCCGCCCACCCCGACGCGGCGGCCGTGCTCATGGAATCCGATGCGGGCACCAATGGCATCGTGGCCCCGGATTCCTTCTGGCCGGCCCTGCGGGCGGAGACGAAGCGGCGGGGTGTGTACCTCATCGCCGACGAGGTCATGAGCGGCTTTGGCCGCTGCGGCGAGTGGTTCGCCTGGCAACGCCACGGCGAGGCGGGCCGCCCCGACCTCATGACCCTGGCCAAGGGCCTCACGGGCGCCCACCTCCCCCTGGGCGCCGTGGTGCTGTCCCGCGAAGTCGCCGCCAAGCTCCAGCACCAGATGCTCCACACGGGCCTCACCTATTGCGGCCATCCCTTGGCCTGCGCCGCGGGCGTCGCGGCGATCCGCGCTTACGAGGAGGAGGGCCTCATCGACCGTTCGCGGAGCCTGGGGGCCTCGATGTTCCAGGAACTCCGGCGCCTCCAAGAACGCCACGGGGTCATCGGCGAGGTCCGGGGCGGCCACGGGCTCTTCGCCGTCCTCGAGCTGGTGAAGGACCGTGCCACCCGCGAGCCTCTGAGCCCCTGGCCCACCTTGCACCCAGAGCTGAAGCGCCTGGTGGCGGAGGGGTTGGCGGCGGGCGTCTCCTTCGCGGTGCGCGGCAACCTCATCCTCCTGGCGCCGCCCCTCGTCATCACCGAAGCGGAGCTGGTCCGCGCCCTGGCCCTGCTGGACCGCCTCCTCGGGGAAGGGACCTGGGCATGACCTTCAAGCTCACCTACGCCACGATGTTCGACCCGCCCGCGGAGATGCACGACCGCTTTGAGGCGGCCCTGGTGGAGGTGCGTTCGGGTCTGGGCACGACCCACGCGCAGTTCATCGCCGGTCGCGAGGTGCCCGCTGCGAAGACGGCGCCCAAGCGCAGTCCCATCGACGCGCGGGAAATCCTGGGTCACTTCCCCGTGGGCACCGCCGCCGACGTGGATCGTGCCGTGGCCGCGGCCAAGGTCGCCTTCCCCGCCTGGCGCGCCACACCCCGGGCCGAGCGCATCCGCCTGATGCGCAAAGTGGCGGAACGGCTGGAGGCCCGCGTCTACGAAATCGGCGCCGCCCTCTCGCTGGAGGTGGGGAAGAACCGCATGGAAGGCCTGGGCGAGGCCCAGGAGACGGCGGACTTCTTCTGGGGGTACGCGGAGGACTTCGAGCGCTGCGAAGGCTACGACCGCGCTCTGCCCGACGATCCGGTGGCGGGCTTCCGCTCCCGCAATCGCAGCGTGCTGAAGCCCCACGGCGTGTGGGGCGTGATCGCGCCCTTCAACTTTCCCCTGGCCCTCATGGGCGGCCCCGTGGCGGCGGCCCTCGTCACGGGCAACACCGTGGTGGCCAAGGGCGCCAGCGATACGCCCTGGGCGGGCCGCCTCCTGGCCGACTGCCTCCGGGACGCGGGCCTGCCCGAGGGCGTGTTCAACCTGGTGAACGGTCCCGGCGGCACCCTGGGTGAGGCCCTCGTCCACCACCCCGACGTGGCGGGCCTCACCTTCACGGGCAGCGCCGAGGTGGGGATGCAGTTGCACGGCCTCCTGGCCGGAGGTCGCTACCCGCGACCCTGCATCGCTGAGATGGGAGGTAAGAATGCCTGCATCGTGACGGCCCACGGCGACCTGGACCGGGCCGAGCTGGGCATCGTGCGCTCCGCCTTCGGCCTCAGCGGCCAGAAGTGTTCCGCCCTCTCCCGCCTCTACGTCCACGAGGCCGTGGCCGACGAGCTCATCGAACGCCTCCAGGCCCGCATCGCCACCTTGGGCGTGGGCGACCCCACGCGGCGCGAGCATTGGATGGGTCCGGTCATCACCGAGCGGGCGCTGCTGAAGTTCGAGCGGGCCTGCGAGCAGGCTCCGTTGCAAGGGGGGCGAATCCTGGCCGGTGGCGCGCGGCTCACGGAAGGGGACCTCGTCCACGGCCACTTCGCGGCTCCGACTTTGGCGGAGGGACCGGCGGGTCACCCGCTCTTCATCGAAGAGCTCTTCCTGCCCTTCCTCATGGTGAACCGCGTGGGCTCCCTCGAGGAGGCGCTGGGCCATGCCAATGCTTCGTCCCTGGGCCTCACGGCGGGCGTGTACGGCAACGACGCCGAGGTCGCCACGTTCCTGGATCGCATCGAGGCGGGCGTCACCTACGCGAACCGCCCCCAGGGCGCGACCACGGGGGCCTGGCCGGGCTACCAGGCCTTCGGGGGGTGGAAGGGCTCCGGCACCACGGGCAAGGCCATTGGCTCCTTCTACTACCTGCCCCAGTACCTGCGCGAGCAGTCCCAGACCGTGGTGGAGTGACGATGCTCATCGGCGGATGCCTTCTGGCCCTCTCCCTCTGGTGGCGCAAGCGCCGCACGGCGGCGGCATGACGGCCTTCCTGAGCCTCCGCGAGGCCCTCGCCACCCACGTGCGGGATGGCCAGACCCTGGCCCTGGAGGGCTTCACGCACCTGATCCCCTTTGCCGCCGGACACGAGCTCATCCGCCAGGGACGGAAGGACCTGCACCTGATCCGCATGACGCCGGACCTCATCTACGATCAGCTCATCGGGGCCGGCTGCGCCTCGGCGCTCACCTTCTCCTGGGGTGGCAACCCGGGCGTGGGCTCCCTGCACCGCCTGCGTGACGCGGTGGAACACCAGTGGCCCCGGCCCCTAGCGATCCAGGAGCACAGCCACGCCGCCATGGCGGCGGCCTATGTGGCGGGGGCGTCCAACCTGCCCTTCGGGATGCTCAAGGGCTACCTGGGCACCGACCTGCCCGAGCGCAACCCCGCCATCCGCTCCGTCACCTGCCCCTATACGGGCGAGGCCCTGGCCACGGTGCCGGCGATCCGCCCGGACGTCACGATCCTCCACGCCCAGCGGGCGGACCGCCAGGGCAACGTCCTCATCCGAGGCATCGTGGGGGCCATGAAGGAGGCGGGCATGGCCGCCACCCAGCTCATCGTCACCGTGGAGGAGATCGTGGACGATCTGGAGGCCCCCATGAACACCCTGGTGCTACCCCACTGGGTGGTCACGGCGGTGGCCCACGTACCGGGCGGCGCCTACCCCTCCTACGCCCAGGGCCACTACGCCCGGGACAACGCTTTCTACCAGGCCTGGGACGACGTGGCCCGGGACCGGGCCACCTTCACGGCCTGGATCGACCGGCACGTGCGGGGCACGGAAGATCATGCGGGCTTCCTGCGTTCCCTGAGGGAGGCCTAGATGAGCGCGCCCCTGCCCTGGACCTCGGACGAGATGATGACCGTGGCGGCCTCGCGCCACCTCTGGAACGGCGCCGTGTGCTTCGTGGGCATCGGCCTGCCCTCGGCGGCGGCCAACCTCGCGCGGCTCACCCACGCGCCGGATACGGTGCTCATCTACGAGAGCGGCACCATCGGCACCAAACCCGAGGTGCTGCCCCTCTCCATCGGCGACGGGGAGCTGGCGGACACGGCCACCGCCGTGGTGCCCTTGCCGGAGATCTTCAGCTACTGGCTGCAGGGTGGCCGCATCGACGTGGGCTTCCTGGGCGCCGCCCAGGTGGACCGCTTCGGCAATCTCAACAGCACCGTCATCGGCCCTTACGACCGGCCCAAGACCCGCCTGCCCGGGGCGGGAGGTGCGCCGGAGATCGCCACCCACGCCAAGCAGACCTTCGTGGTGCTCAAGCAGTCGGCCCGCTCATTCGTGCCGCAGCTGGACTTCCGCAGCAGCGGCGGCTTCTTCGAAGGCCACGGCAGCCGCGCCCGTTCGGGTTCGCCCGGCGGCGGCCCCCAGGTGGTCATCACCGACGTGGGGGTCATGAAGCCCCAGGTGGGCAGTGAGGAACTGGAGCTGGTGGCGCGCTACGAGCACACCACCGTCGAGCAGGCCATCGCCGCCACGGGCTGGCGCCTCCAGGTGGCGGAATCGGTGGAGGTGCTGGCCGCGCCCACCCGGGAGGAGCTGGACGTGCTCCGCGCCCTCCACGCCCGCACCCGCGAAGCCCACAGCCGCCCCGTCGTCCTCCCCTTCTGAGCGAGGTCCCCATGCAGACCCCCCACATCCGTACGGCACTCCCCGGACCCAAGGCCCAGGCCCTGCTCGCCCGCGACGTCCACGTGACCTCGCCCTCCTACCCCCGCGACTACCCCTTCGTCATGGACCACGGGAAGGGCGCGGAGGTGTGGGATGTGGATGGCAACCGCTTCCTGGACTTCGCCGCCGGCATCGCCGTGTGCAGCACGGGCCACAGCCACCCGCAGGTGGTGCAGGCCATCAAGGACGCCGCCGACCAGTTCCTGCACATCTCCTCGGACTACTGGCACGAAGGCCAAACGCGCCTCGCGGAGCGCATGAACGAGCTGGCCCCCATGGGCGAGCCCGTCATGAGCTTCTTCTGCCAGAGCGGCACGGAGGCCGTGGAGGGGGCCCTGAAGCTCGCCAAGTACGTGACGGGCCGAAGCCGCTTCATCGGCTTCCTGCACGGCTTCCACGGGCGCACCATGGGGAGCCTCGCCTTCACCTCGAGCAAGTACACCCAGCAGAAGGGCTTCTTCGCCACCATGCCGGGCGTCACCCACGTGCCGTATCCGAACCCCTACCGGCCCCTCTTCGCGGGCGCGGACCAGGGGAAGGCGGTGCTGGACTACATCGAGGAGCTCTTCCATTCCAACGTGCCCCCCAGCGAGGTGGCGGCCATCCTCATCGAGCCCTTCCAGGGTGAGGGCGGCTACCTGCTGCCCCCGGATGGCTTCCTGCAGGGGCTGCGCGCGCTCTGTGACCGTCACGGCATCCTGCTCATCTTCGACGAGGTGCAGTCGGGCATCGGTCGCACGGGCAAGATGTTCGCCTCCCAGCACAGCGGCGTGAAGCCCGACATCATGACCCTCGCCAAGGGCTTGGGCAGCGGCCTACCCATCGGCCTCGTGGTGGCGAAGAAGCGCCTCATGGAGCAGTGGGCCCGGGGCGCCCACGGCAACACTTACGGCGGCAATCCCCTCTGCTGCGCCTCGGCCCTGGCCACCCTCGACTTGGTGGAAGGCCGGTTCATGGCCAACGCCGCGCGGGTGGGGACCTATTTCCTGGAGCGCCTGCGCGACCTGCAGACCCGCCATCCCGAGGTCGGCGAGGTGCGGGGCCAGGGCCTCTGGCTCGCCGCGGAACTGGTGGAGGATCGCGCCACCAAGGTTCCCGCCAAGGCCTTCTGCGATGCCGTCATCACCCGCGCCTTCCACAACGGCTTGCTGCTCCTCGCCTGCGGCACCAGCACCATCCGCTTCATGCCACCGCTCATGATTTCGACGTCTGACGTGGACGAGGCCCTGGTGATCCTCGAGGCGAGCCTGAA
>DATFAX010000024.1:0-9610 GCA_035254125.1 Holophagaceae bacterium
CCATCGCCGGCGAGGCCAAGGTGCAGTTCTTCTCCATCTCCGGCTCCGACTTCGTGGAAATGTTCGTGGGCGTGGGCGCCAGCCGCGTGCGCGACCTCTTCGAGCAGGCCAAGAAGAACGCCCCCTGCATCGTCTTCATCGATGAGATCGACGCCGTGGGCCGCCACCGCGGTGCCGGGCTCGGCGGTGGCCACGACGAGCGCGAGCAGACCCTGAACCAGCTCCTCGTGGAGATGGACGGCTTCGAAGGCAACGAGGGCGTGATCCTCATCGCCGCCACCAACCGTCCCGACGTGCTCGACCCCGCCCTGCTCCGCCCCGGCCGCTTCGACCGCCGCGTGGTGGTGGACCGCCCCGACGTGAAGGGCCGCTTCGAGATCCTGAAGGTGCACACCACCAACAAGATCCCCCTCAGCCCCGATGTGGACCTGGAGGTGATCGCCCGCGGCACCCCCGGCTTCGCCGGCGCCGACCTGGCCAACCTCTGCAACGAAGCCGCCCTCTACGCCGCCCGCGGCAACAAGAAGTGGGTGGAGATGTCCGACTTCGAGAACGCCAAGGACAAGGTCTACATGGGCGCCGAGCGCCGCTCCATGGTGATGACCGAAGAGGACAAGAAGATCACCGCCTACCACGAGGCGGGCCACACGGTCCTCGCCGCCGCCATCAAGGGCGCGGATCCCCTGCACAAGGTCACCATCATCCCCCGGGGCCGCGCCCTGGGCGTCACCTGGCAGCTCCCCGAGCGCGACCGCTACAACACCACCAAGGCGTTCATGGAAGGCCGCATCGCCATCTGCATGGGCGGCCGCATCGCCGAGGAGATCTTCTTCAACCAGTTCTCCACCGGCGCCAGCAACGACATCCAGCAGGCCACGGACATGGCCCGCGCCATGGTCACCGAGTACGGCATGAGCGAGAAGCTGGGTCCCCTGAACTTCGGGGCCGGCGCGAACCACGAGATCTTCCTAGGTCGCGACTTCAGCCAGCAGCGCAACTTCAGCGAGGAGACGGCGCGCACCATCGACGCCGAAGTCCACGACATCGTCATGCGGAACTACCGCATCGCCAAGGACCTCATCCTCGACAAGCGGAGCCAGCTCATCGCCATCGCCGAGGCGCTCCTCGTCCGCGAGACCCTGGATGGCCACGATGTGGACATCCTCATGAAGGGCGGCACGCTGCCCCCCCGCAGCGACAGCGGCAGCGGCTCCGCGCCCGCCGTCACCGGCGAGCAGGGCGCCGATCCGGGGCTGAGCCCCGTGCCCAACCCCATCTGATGGGCGCGGATTTCGAATGGGGGCCGCTCGTCTCGGGCGGCCCCCTTTTCATCGGGATCCTGAACCTCACGCCGGATTCCTTTTCCGATGGCGGCCGGTTCACGGACCCCGAAGCGGCCCTCGCCCAGGCCCGGAGCCTGGTGGCGAGCGGCTGCGGCATGTTGGATCTGGGCGCCGAGAGCACCCGCCCCGGTGCCGCGCCCCTCTCCCCCGGGGAGGAATGGCAGCGGCTGGAAGCGCCCCTCCGTCGCCTGCGGGCGGCCCTCCCCGGCGTGCCCCTGAGCCTGGACACCCGCCACGCCGAGGTGGCCGACCGGGGCCTCGCCGAGGGCGTGGCCGTGCTCAACGACGTCACCGGCTTCCGGGATCCAGCCATGCTCGGCCTCGCGGTCGCCTCCGGTTGCGGCCTCATCGCCATGCGCAGCCGTCTCCAGGACGGGGGCTTCCAGATGCCCCCCTACGACGGGGAGGGGGAGACCACGGCGGACCGCGCCCTGGCCGAACTGGCCGAGGTGCGGGACCGCCTTCGGCACGCGGGCCTCGCCCCGGAGCGCATCCTCCTGGATCCCGGCTTCGGGTTCGGCACCACCTTCGCGGAGGACCTCGCCCTCTGGGAGGCCCTGCCCGACCTGGAGCGCCGCCTGGGATGGCCCCTGGACCGCATCTGCCTTGGCATCAGCCGCAAGCGCTTCACGGCCTGGCGGGCGGGCGACCCCACCCTGGCCCCTCCCCTGCGAGACCTCGCCACCGGGGCCCTCCACCGGGAGGCCCGTGATTTCGGTCTCAAGATTTTCAGGACCCATCAAACTTCTTGACCGGTTTTCGAAAGGGTTGGACCGTGGGCCATGGCCTACAAGGTGCGGGAAGGTCGGTTTTGGATCGTGGAGACGCGGTGGAGCCGCTACTGCCTCCCCGGCACCGAGATGGATCCCGATGGGATCTTTGAGACCATCCCCGACATCCTCGAGCTGAACCTCGAGTCGGGCTGGTTCCTGGAGCTGCCCACCCTCTGCCCCAATGGCGCCCCCGCCTGGACCGGCCCCTTCCGCACGGCCGGGGAGGCCTTCCTCGCCGGGGCCGAGCTGGGCGCCCCCACCCCGACGGACGCCGCTGAAAACCCCTTCCTCCGCCAGCTCCGGGTCCTGTTCGGCCATGCGCAGGTCGCGGACGGGGGCGCTGGAAGTCCGGCCAGCGAGGAACGGGAGCAATCCCGCTAAACTGTTGGGATGTCCCTTCAATATTTCGGCACCGACGGCATCCGTGGCACCGCCCTGCAGGCGCCCCTCTCCCTGGAGGACTGCGCCCGCTGGGGCGCGGCCTGGTCCCAGGTGGGGCGCCTCTCCCGGGTGGAGGAGCTCTTCATCGGCTGGGATCCCCGGCTCAGTTCCGAACCCATGCGCGATGCCTTCGTGCACGGGTGCGGCATGGGCCTCAAGGTCACCCTCCTGGGCATGGTGCCCACGCCCGCCGTGGCCTGGACGGTGCAGCAGGCCACCCAGGCCGGGCGCCCGGCCTGGGGCCTGATGATCAGCGCCAGCCACAATCCCCCCGAGGACAACGGCCTCAAGGGCTTCAACGGCGACGGCGAGAAGCTCGAGGAGGCCCAGGAGGCCGCCATCGAGGAGGCCTACCGCCACATCGAGGAGCCCACCACCATCCTCGGCTCCCCCCTCCGCGGCAGCCTCGAGCCCTGGCTCAAGCACCTTCAGGGCATCGACCTCCCCGCGGACTTCAAGCTGGTGGTCGACTGCGCCCACGGCGCCACGGGCCCCGCCGCCAAGCGCCTCATCCGGGGCGGGCAGATCCGCTGGATCGGGGAGACCCCCGATGGCGCCCGGATCAACGTGGGGGTGGGCAGCACCCACCTGGAGTCCCTGCAGGCCGCCGTGGCCGCGGAGGGGGCGGAGCTCGGCATCGCCTTCGACGGCGACGGCGACCGCTGCCTCATGGTGGATGCCTCCGGGCAGGTGCTGGATGGCGACCAGATGCTCTGGCTCCTGGCCCAGGACCGCATGGCCGCAGGCGATCCGCCTCCGGGCGTCGTCGGCACCGTCATGAGCAATGGCGGCCTGGAGCAGGCCCTGGCCGAAGCCGGATTGCCCTTCACCCGCACCGCCGTCGGCGACAAGCACCTCCTCCGCGAGATGAAGGCCCGGGGCTGGGATCTGGCCGCCGAGGCCAGCGGCCACCTCATCCAGAAGCGCATCGGGCCCAGCGGCGATGGCCTCGCCACCGCCCTCAGCCTCCTCACCGCCCTCCTGCACCGCCCCCGGGCGTCCCGGTTCGACTGGACCTTCCAGCCCTGGCCCCAGCGCCTCGTCAACGTGAAGGCCGCCGAGCGCAAGCCCGTGGACGCCTGCGAGCGCCTCAAGGGTGCCATGGGCGCCGTGGAATCCCGCTGGGGCGCGGGCATCCGCCAGGTGATCCGCTGGTCCGGCACCGAGCCCAAGCTGCGGCTCATGGTCGAAGCCCGGGAGCAGGCCTGGGTGGACCAGGCCCTCACGGAACTGGAAGCCGCCGCCCGCGCCGACCTTGGGCTCTAAGAGCGTGTCTTAGGGGCCCAAACGTTATTACTTCTTCAGTTCTGGGCCACTTCCGCCGACCCGAATGGTAGCCTTGACGCAACCTTAGGAGTCCCCGCGTGAGTCCCCGCCTCGGCGTGAATATCGATCATGTGGCCACCCTGCGGCAGGCGCGGGGCGGGCATGAGCCCGAGCCCGTGGCCGCCGGCCTCATGGCCCAGAATGCCGGCGCCCACGGCATCACCGTGCACCTGCGCGCCGACCGCCGCCATGTGCAGGACCGCGACCTCCGGCTGCTCAAGGAAGTGCTCGCGGTGCCCCTCAACGTGGAGTGCGCCGCCACCACCGAGGCCCTGGAGGCCGTGGTGCCCGTGCGCCCCGCCACCGTCACCCTCGTCCCCGAGACCCGGGAGGAGCTCACCACCCAGGGCGGCCTCGATGCCGTGTTCCTGCAGTCCATGCTCCGGGGCGTGATCCGCGAACTCCACACCAGCAACATCCGCGTGAGCCTCTTCGTCGATCCCTCCGAGGAGCAGGTGAAGATGGCCGCCAAGCTGGAGGCCGACGCCGTGGAGCTGAACACCGGCGTCTATTCCGACCTTCCCGCGGGCGCCGATCCCACCGAGGACCTCACCCGCCTGCGCACGGCCTCCCGGCTCGCCAGCCGCCTGGGCCTGCAGGTGCTGGCCGGCCACGGGCTGAACCTCCGCAACGTGGGCCCCGTGGCCGCCATCCCCGAAATCGAAGAACTCAATATCGGCCACAGCATCATCGGCCGGGCCGTGCTCGTGGGCCTGGATCCCGCCGTGCGGGAGATGCTCGCCGCCCTCCGTGAGGTCCGTCCATGAGCACGATCCTGGTGGTGGACGACGAGTCCATGATCCGTGAGACCTTGCGGGACTTCCTCGAATTCGAAGGCCACAAGGTCCTGGAAGCCGAGGATGCCCTCGCCGCCCGTAGCCTCCTGGCCCAAAACAAGATCGACCTCGCCTTCCTCGACGTGGCCATGCCCGGCGAGAGCGGTCCGGAACTCTGCGCGCGGCTCAAGGAGGATCCCGACTGCAAGCACATCAAGGTCGTGATCCTCACCGGCCTCGATGACGAGCAGCACTGGCGGGAGGGCCTGCGCAGCGGCGCTGACCTCTACGCCGTGAAGCCCTTCGGCATCGAGCGCATCCGGCTCATCGTGCAGCAGCTGCTTGGGAAGGACGAGGCCTGATGTCCAACCTCAAGGGAAACCTCGAGAGCATCTCCCTCATGGACGTGGCGCAACTGCTCCACGTCAACCGGAAGACCGGCCAGCTGCACATCCAGAGCGGCAAGAGTTCGGGCACCCTCTTCTTCATGAACGGCGAGGTCATCCACGCCGAGTGCGGCCTCTACAAGGGCGAGAGCGCCGCCTTCGAGATCCTCGACCTCAACACCGGCACCTTCGACTTCCACGCGGGCAGCGTCCAGAGCCCCCACAGCATCCGCCGCAGCCTCACGGACCTGCTGATGGAGGCCGCGCGCATCGGCGATAGCCGGCGCCGCCTGCACACCTTCTTCCCCCACATGGATGCCGTGCCCTGGCCCACCCTGCCCTCCGACCAGCTCGTGACCGGCCTGAAGATTTTCGAGGAGGAGCGGCGCATCATCCCCTTCTTCGATGGCTACCGCGACTTCCGGGAGATCATGGACGCCTCCGGCCAGCACGACGTGGCGGTGCTCCAGGCCGCCGCCATCCTCAAGGAGGCCGGTCGGCTGGAAGTGCTCGAGCCCGACGTCTCCCTCGCCGTGACCACCCTCAAGACCGGCTTCTTCAAGAAGGGTGACCACATCGAGCTCTCCAAGTCCCTGGAGACCAAGTGGATGGGCATGGGTCCCCACAGCAGGGGCATCCAGAACCTGCGCGTGATCTGGCCCAAGGGCCCCGCCATCGAGCCCGTAAAGTTCGTCGCCGACCTCCCCGATCGCGTCGTCGCCATTCCCAGGGAATTCATGGAGGCCTGGGAGTTGGCCGAAGGATCTCCAGTCAAAGTCCGCCCCGCACCCTAAGCCCAGCTCAAGCCCAAGCCCAGGATCCCCCATGGATGGCCTCAACCCCTCCCCCAGCGAAGACTCCTCCCACGACCTCGTGAAGGAGTTCGAAGTCCAGAGCAAGTCCCTGGACCTCCGCCTCGACAACCTCAAAAGCATGATCGAGGACCTGCGCGCCGAGCTGCAGGGCAACTCCAAGCTCAGCCTCAGCAAGCTCGCCCAGGTGGCCAAGGACATGGCCGCCGGGCAGGTCTACCAGAAGATCGACCTCGAGGCGAAGGGCGAGATCGGCGCCCTCGTCAGCAGCCTCAACCAGACCCTGCTCAACCTCCAGCAGCTCGATGCCTCCGTGAAGGCCCAGAGCCACCAGGTGCCCGAGCTGGCCGCCCAGCTGGATGCCATCACCTCCGACACGGAGCGCGCCACCCAGGACGTCATGAACCGCCTGGACGGCCTCATGGCCCACACGGAGGACGCCTCCGACGGCCTGCGCAAGCTCGCCCCCGCCTTCCGCCGCCACGAGGAGCAACGCGCCGACATGGCCAAGTCCGTGGCCGGCTTCCTGGATCGCGCCGCCGCCGGGGAGGACAGCACCGCCCTCGCCCAGGAAGTGCTGGAGTACCTCTTCGCCCTCCAGATGGAACAGGCGCCGCCCCTGGAGCTGGATGCCACCATCGCCCAGATGCAGGCCATCAACGACGAGGCCTTCGAGATCCTCAACATCCTCCAGTTCCAGGACATCACCCGCCAGAAGATCGAGAAGGTGGTGCTGCTCCTCAAGAACTTCCAGTCCGGCCTCCAGCGCCTGCTGGTGATCTTCAACATCGAAGCCGCCCAGGGCGGCGACGACGCCATCTTCGGTCACCGCAAGGTCGCCACCCAGGACAACATCTTCAAGACCACCATGGAAGCCGACCAGAGCAAGGACTCCGTGGACGACATCATCGCCCAGTTCAAGAAGACCCAGGGCTAGGGATCAGCACTCAGCGTTCAGCTGTCAGCTGCGATAAGGCACGATTCACCCGATGGGTCGGAATCTGCTTTAGGCTGAGCGCTGATTGCTGATCGCTGACCGCTGATCGCTTCCCTACTTTCCCGACCGCGGGTGCGCGTCCGCGTAGGTCTTCGCCAGCTCCTCCAGGCTCAGGTGCGTGTACCGCTGCGTGGTGCTCAGGCTCGCATGGCCCAGCAGCTCCTGGATGGCCCGCAGGTCCATGCCCGCATTGAGCAGGTGCGTGGCGAAGCTGTGCCGCAGGGCGTGGGGGCTCACCTTCGAGCGCACGGCCGCATCGTCCAGCGCCTTGTCCAGGAAGGTGCGCACGCTCGTGGGCGTGAGACGACCGCCCCGCTGGTTCAGGAACAGGGCCGCGCCCCCCGCCATCCCCTTCTCCGCCACCAGGGCGGACCTATACCCGAGGTAGGTTCTCAGGGCCGCCTCCGCCGCCGCGTGGAAGGGCACGATGCGCTCCTTGTTCCCCTTGCCCAGCACCCGCAACGTGCGCTCTCCGAACAGCACGTCCTGCAGGTCCAGCCCCACCAACTCGGACACGCGCAGCCCCGAGGCGTAGAGCAGCTCCAGCAGGGCCCGCAGCCGCGCCGAGGCGAAGTCCACGGCCTCCGGCAATTGCAGCAGCGCCTCGCTTTCCCCTTCCGTGAGGAAGGCCGGCAGCTTCTTCGCCTGCTTGGGGTTGCGCAGGCCCGAGGCGGGGTTTTCCTTCACCCGGCCCGTTTCGAAGCACCAGGCATAGAAGGCCCGCACCGTGCTGAGGATGCGGGCCTGGGAGGCGGGATCCAGCCCGCGCTGCCCCAGCTCCAGCGCGAAGCCGCGCAAGGTGCGCGGGGACACGGACCAGTCCCGCCACCGCTGTCGCCGGGCATGATCTTCCAGCTTGAGCAGGTCGCCCGCCTGGGCCCGCAGCGTGTGGGCAGAAAGGCCCCGCGCCCGCTGCTCCAGCAGGAAATCCCGGGGCGCGGCGCCCAGGAGATCGGGGGTCCCGTCTGATACCATCGCTATATCCATCCCACGGAGTACAGGTTGTCTCAAGAGGTCGGCACGATCGCGGAACTTTTTTACCGTGGGCTGGATCGCCAGCTGCCGGATGCCATGGCCATCAAGCAGGGCGAGGGCTTCACGCCCATCTCCCACGCGCAGGTGCAGGCCCAGGTGGAGCGTCTCGCCCTGGCCCTGGCGGGCCGCGGCTACGGCTTCGGCACCCACGTGGCGATCCTCGCGGAGAACAGCCCCGAGTGGGCCTACACCGACTACGCCTGCGCCATCCTGGGCCTGCCCCTCACCACCATCTACGCCACCCTCAACGCCCCCCAGGCAGGCTTCATCCTGCGCGACAGCGCCAGCGCCCTGGTGATCTGCTCCACCGTGGCCCAGCTGGAGAAGGTGCTCGAGAACTGGCCCACCCTGCCCGACCTGCGCGCCGCCGTCCTCCTCCGGGGCGAGATCCCCGCCGCCGCCGCGGGCCGCGCCGTGGCCACCTGGGCCGAGCTCATGAAGGAAGGCGAGGCCCAGGAGGCCCGCCGCCCCGAGGTGCGCCAGTGGGCCCTGGAGCGCACGCCCGAGGACCTGCTCACCCTCATCTACACCAGCGGCACCACCGCCGACCCCAAGGGCGCCATGCTCACCCACGGCAACGTGGTGTCCAACGTCATCGCCTCCGTCAGCGTGCTGCCCCTCATCGAGGGCGACCGCTGCCTCAGCTTCCTGCCCCTCACCCACATCTTCGAGCGCATGGCCGGCCACTACTGCATGTGGCACATCGGCAGCTCCATCTACTACGCCGAGAGCGTGAACACCGTGGCCGCCGACCTCATGGTGGCCAAGCCCACCGTGCTCTGCTCCGTGCCCCGCATCTACGAGAAGATCTACGCCCGCATCCAGGATTCCGTGGCCGGCGGCAGCCTGGTGAAGCGCCTCATCTTCAAGTGGGCCATGAACGTGGGCCGCGAGGCCGTGCCCAACCTCTATGCGGACAAGCCCGTCACCGGCTGGCTCGGCTTCAAGTTCCGCCTCGCCAAGAAGCTCGTCTTCGACAAGATCCTCGCCCGCACCGGCGGCCGCATCCGCTTCGCCTGCAGCGGCGGCGCGCCCCTCAGCGCCAAGCTCATGGAGTTCTTCTGGATCGTGGGCCTGCCCATCCTCGAAGGCTACGGCCTCACGGAGACGAGCCCCGTCATCTGCGTGAACAAGCCCGGCGCCGTGGGCCCCGGCACCGTGGGCCACCCCCTCTACGACCTCTGGAACGGCCGCCCCTTCATGAAGATCGCCGAGGACGGCGAAGTGCTGTGCCAGGGCCCCAACGTCATGCGCGGCTACTGGCGCAACGAGAAGGCCACCCAGGAGGCCATCGACGCCGACGGCTACTTCCACACCGGCGACATCGGCTCCCTGGACGACCAGGGCCGCCTGCGCATCACCGACCGCAAGAAGGAGCTCATCGTCACCAGCGGCGGCAAGAAGATCGCCCCCCAGCCCATCGAGAACCTGCTGAAGACGGACAAGTACATCAGCCAGGCCGTGCTCATCGGCGACCAGCGCAACTTCATCACCGCCCTCATCGTGCCCAACTTCGACAGCCTCGAGCGCTGGGCCGGCTACAAGAAGCTCCACTACGCCCACCACCGCGAACTCACCGCCCTGCCCCTCGTCATGGCCAAGCTCATGTCCCGCGTCGAGAAGGTGAACGCCACCCTCTCCGGCTACGAACGCATCAAGAAGATCGCCATCATCCACCACGAGATGACCGTCGAGACCGGCGAACTCACCCCCAGCCTCAA
>DATFAX010000025.1:0-4529 GCA_035254125.1 Holophagaceae bacterium
GGCCATGGGGAGGAAGATCGCGAGCATCGGGCTACCTTCGGCTCAGAACTTGACCATCAGGGCGAGGTTGATGCGGCTCTCCGTCTTGCGGAGGTCCGGGGCCCAATTGGCCACGGCGGAGCCGGGAGCGCCCTGGTTGCCCCCGGGAGGGGTCACGCCGCCCTGGCCCGCGAAGTAGGGCACGCTGGCGCCACGGCGGTTGAACTCGCTGCGCATGGTGATGTACTGGCTGGGCATGTAGTCGTAGGTCACCGTGTAGTCCCAGGCGTGGAAGGGATCGCCCGGGTTGGCGGTGAAGTACGGGGTGCCGGACGTGGCCGTGGCCCCGTTCACGGGGGGCACGAGCACGAGGTAGCGCCCGGGGTTGGTGATGGCACCGCCGCCGACGGTGACCGCGTGGCGATCCCCCTTGAACCAGAAGCGGTTGTAGAGCATCCAGCCCGCGAAGTACTGCTTGGGCTCCGTGGCGGTGCCCGAGCGGCTCACGCCTCCGCCCTGTTCATCGCCCAGGTCGAAAGTGAAGGTGGTCGCCATCCTGGAGATGAAGGAGTCGGGTTGGTCCCAGTACTTCCACTGGATGCTGTTGTCCGTGTGACGCCGCGTGCGCTTCTGGTTGCCCAACGTGTCGGCACCCAGGAAGTAGTTGTTGGAGATGATGTTCAGGTTGCCCGTCGGGCGCCAGTTGATGGAGGCGCCGATGCCCGGGGTGTTGTTGAAGGTGTTGTAGGACTGCCAGCCGTTGATGAGCCACAGTTCCACCTTCAGCTTGTCGGTGGGGAACACCTGCAAACGCGCGCCATTGAAAAACCAGGGGGTGTTCGCGGAGACGTAGGAGGGCTGGTAGGCCCAGTTGTCGAAGTTGTAGTAGCTGAAGAGCCCCACGTAGGACATGAAGATGCCGGCGTCCAGGTTGATGCCGTTCATCACGTCCCAGTGGTAGCCGCCGTAGGCCTCGGAGAGGTAGCGGTAGGCGTTGTCCGACTGCCACTGGCCCCGGCTGGAGCTGGAGTCGTTGCGGGGCGTCATCGTGGCGTACATGCCGAACTGCGTCATCACGCGGCCCCGCACGTTGTCCCAGTGGAAGTCCCCGCCGAGGCCCAGCTGCTGGACCTGGATCTCGTTCGTGCGGCCGGTCTCGCAGGAGCCCACGAGGGTGTGGTCCTGGGGATGGTTGAAGCTGTAGACGGCGTTCACGTCCGCCCGGAATTCCCCCGTGAAGTACTTCGAGTCGAAGATGGCGTCCTTGGTGCGGGGGTTGCCGTTCAGCCACGTGAAATCGGCGAAGGCGAAGGGCTCCGCCGCCTTGGGCCCGGCCGCGGCGGGCACCTGGACCTGGGGCGCGCCCTGGGCGGTCAAAGCCAGCCCGCTGGCCAGCAGGAACGTGAGGGAACGGAAGGGCATGGAGGACTCCTGGAAAGACTGCGGAGTCAGCTTCATCCCCTGCGCCTCAGGGCGGGTTCAAGGTTGGCGGCCTTTCCATCAAGAAAGGATCAAGACACGCCCACTTCCCCCGGCGGGGTGGCCGTCTTCGGGGGAACCCAGTCCCGGAGGGATCTCCCTCGATTCGATCCGGCTCGGCGCCGGCTGGAAGGGCCGGCCTAGCCTCGCCCTTGGAGCGTCCCCGCATAGTCCACCATCTGCTCCAACGCCTTCCCCCAGCCCTCCACGAAACCCATGTCGGCGTGCACCCGGGCGCCCTCGGCATCCCGGTGCAGGGCCTGCACGAGGTAGCGGGTGCCGGTGCCCTTGGGCTCCAGGGAGATGACGGCGGTGAAGGTGAGGCCGCTCTCGGGGTTGGGGCGGTAGTCGGGACCCAGGGCGGAGGTCCAGCTGAGGCGCCGGTGGGGCACCACTTCCAGGTAGCAGCCGGTGACCTCATGGGACTCGCCTTCGGGGCCCTCCATCTTCGTGGTGAAGCCGCCGCCGGGGCGCAGGTCCACGGTGCAGGCGGTGGTCTTCCAGGGCACGGGGCAGAACCAGGGCATGAGGTGCTCGGGCTCCGTCCAGCACTTCCACACGAGCGCCGGGGGCACGTCCACGAAGCGGTCCAACACCAGGTCCGTGGCGGGGTTCAGGGTTACGTCGATCATGGGGGCTTCCCTCAGCGGTGGGCGGCGATGTCCTGGGCGAGCCGGTCGAGGTTCTGCTCGTTGGGCTGCAATACGAAGGCGCGGAGCTGGCGGCAAGTGGCGGCATCCGTGAAGGCCTGGCGCCACACGAGGCGTGTCCCCTCCCCCTCCGGCGTGAAGGTGGCGCTGAGGGTGAAGAGGGGGGCGACCACGTGGTCGATGACGATGCGGTCGTCCTCCACGTCCCGGAAGCGGCATTCGTTGGGGTAGTTTTCCCCGTTGGGGGCGTGCATGGTGAAGCGCCAGGCGCCGCCGGGCCAGGGTTCGCAGGTGTCGAAGGTGTTGGTGAAGCCGGCGGGGCCCCACCAGCGGGCGAGGCGCTCTGGATCCACCCAGGCGGCCCGCACCTCGGCGGGGCTCGCGGGCAGGTGGCGGAGGGCCACCACCTCGCGGTCGGAGAGGGGCCCCCAGACCAGCGCCTCGAGGCGCAGGAGGCTCTGGTCCCAGCCCTGGGCCATGCCGGCCAGATAGGGGGCCGCCTCGGGCCCGAGGTTCCGGGGCTCCGCCCGTAGGTGGAGGCGGGTGTGGGGGCCGTCGGCTTCGAGCACCAGGAGGAGGTGCACTTCGAAGAGGCGCCGGCCTTCGGCATCCAGGGGCCAGGTCACGAAGATGAGCCGCTCCGGGGGCACGGACTCCAGCACCTCTCCGCCCATGGGGTACACGGTGCCGTCGGGGCCGCGCATGTCCACGTGGAGGGCGCCGCCGGCCCTCGCCTCCCACTCGCAGCGGGGATTGGAGAAGGCTTCGGGGCCCCACCACTTCTGGAGGTGCTCCGGATCCGTGAAGGCCTGGAACACGCGCTCCCGGGGGGCGTCGAGGAGGCGGGTGAGGATGAGGGGAGTGGTCATGGTCGGTGTCCGGGATCAGGGGTGGGGGGTGAGGTGGGCGGCGAGCGCGTCGAGGGTGCCGCCCCAGCCCTGGTTCATGCTGGGAATGCCGGCCTTGAAGGCGGCGGCTTCCTCCACGGTGGCCTCCAGGGCCGCGGACAGCAGGGTGAGGCGGGTGCCCTCCCCGACGGGCTCGAGGGTGACCCGGTTCAGCATGCGCAGGGGCCAGACGGGGGCCATGGGGTGGCGGCTGAGACCGCCCTCCGCGTCGGAGAAGGCCACGGCGAAGCCCAGGTGGTGGGTGGGGGCCACGTCGCGGTAGTCCATGCGGCCCCAGAATTCGGCGCCCCCTGGGGGGGTGATGGCGTAGAGGAAGTGGCCGCCGGGACGGAGGTCGTGGTGGACGATGCGCGTGGCCATGCCGGCGGGACCCCACCACCGGGCGAGCTGGTCGGGATCCGTCCAGGCCTGCCACACACGGTCCACGGGGGCTCCGAGGAGGCGCTCCATGCGGAAGGTGGGACCGGCCAGGAGGACCACCTGATCCACGAGGCGGGTGAGCATCTGCACGCCGCCCTCCAGGGCCCCGTACTTCTGCACCACGAGGCGGCAGGCCTCCTCGCTTTGGAAGACGGCCCGCATGACCACGTGGGTGGAGCCGCCGAGGTCCAGCAGGGTGATCGTGGTGTGGAACCCCTCCGGGTCGTCGTCCTTCCCCGTGTCGTGGGCGTAGACGAGGCGCTCCGGCGGCACCACCTCGTGGAAGCGGATCCGGTTGGGGTAGCCCGTGCCGTCGGGGCCCCGCATGACGTGGCGCCACGTGCCGCCGCTGCGGAACTCGAAGGCTTCCGTCTCCAGGCTGAAGCCGAGGGGCCCCCACCAGTGGGTGAGGTGGGCGGGATCCGTGAAGGCCTTCCACACGAGGTCGCGGGGGGCCTCCAGCACCCGGGAGATGATCATCTCCCGGCCTTCCACGAGGGCGGTGGGCTCAAGGGTTCGGGTCACGGGGGGCCTCCTGGCTTTGGAGTTCACGAAGGTAGTCCTCGAGGCGGTCCAGCCGGGCCTCCCAGAATCGGCGGTACTGGTCGATCCAGGACTGGGCCTCCCGGAGGGGGCGGGCCTCCAGCCGGCAGGGTCGCCACTGGGCGTTGCGGCCCTTGGAGATGAGCCCGGCCCGCTCCAGCACGCGGAGGTGCTTGGTCACGGCGGGGAGGGTCATCTGGAAGGGTTCGGCCAGGGCCTTCACCGTGGTCTCCCCCTGGGAGAGCCGGGCGAGGATGGCCCGGCGGGTGGGATCGGCCAGGGCGGCGAAGGTGGCGCTGAGGGAGTCCGAGGGCATGGGGGAAGTCACAGTTGAAGTTAACCAAAAGGTAAACTATCCGCTCCTGAATCCCTGTCAAGGGGGTGGGGATCGAGGCCCCTGGCGCAGGGTAAGTTGGGTGGATTTGGGCGGATGGGCGGGCGGTGCCGTTAGGATGGAAGCAGGAGGCGCCGTGTTCGAGCATCGGGGCAGTGTGTTCGTGGTGTCGGCCCCGTCGGGGACCGGGAAATCCACCTTGAGCCAGCGCCTGGT
>DATFAX010000026.1:0-78745 GCA_035254125.1 Holophagaceae bacterium
CGCCGCCCCCAAGCTCATCCGCAAGGACATGCTCAAGCTCATGCGCCAGGGCAGCGTGATCGTGGACGTGGCCGTGGACCAGGGCGGCTGCGTGGAGACCACCCACGCCACCACCCACGCCGACCCCATCTACTTCGTGGACGGCGTGCTGCACTACGGCGTGGCCAACATGCCCGGCGCCGTGCCCCGCACCTCCACCATCGCCCTCACCAACGCCACGCTGCCCTACGCCCTCAAGCTGGCGAACCAGGGCTGGCAGAAGGCCCTGGCCTCGGACCCCGGCTTCCTCCTGGGCCTCAACACCCATGAAGGCCAGATGACCTGCGAGCCCGTGGCCCGGGATCAGAAGCTGGCCTACGTGGATCCCAAGACCCTCCTGTAAGGACGGGTTCCTGTAGCCACCAGGGGCGGCCACCGGGCCGCCCCTGGCCATGTACGGCCCAGGCTTTACCGCCCCACGCCCGGATGATCCCGAAGGAGGCGAGGGTGGGGTAGTCGTCGGCCACCGAGCGGCCCGCCGAGAAGAGGACGCTCGTCGATTTCCGAGGCCGGCCCCAGCAGGAATCGACCGTCGTGCCCCGGCCCAAGGTGCTGAAGGCCTCGTTCCCAAGGGCCCTGTGGCCCAAGGGGACCGGATCACCCCTGGGGTAGAGGGGGCCCCAACGATCAAGGGAAGCACGGTCTCCGCGACGGAAACCAGGAGGCGGGCCAGGGCGGGGCGCATGCCCCCATCGCAGGTCCCCCCCGAGGGCGATGTCGGAGGTTCAAGGTCGTGAGCCTCGCGTTCGATGGGTGAAGGTGCCCCTCATCCAGCCGGATCCACCGTTCGTCCAGCCCCGGAGTCGGCACACTTTTCAGACTTGATCCTCTTGATGTTGGAACTAAGATGGCGTTTGGCTTCCCGATCTTGTGTGAAATCAGTTCTTTAAGACTTCGTCTCACCGGGGGGATCCCCCCTGCTCCCAGTGGTTCCGGTCGGCATCCAGCCTTTCGGGCCCCCTGGGGCCGTAGCCTGGGTGGTCCCATGCGAACCGAATCCAATCCCTTCAAGGCCCTCCTGCTCCTCGCGGGAGGCCTGGGGCTCGGGCTGATGGTGGCCTGCGGTAGCTCCGAGGGGCCCACCAATGTCCTGAACAAGTACGGGAACCACCACCCGGCCACGTGGATCGACGATGGCACGAGCAAGCATGCCAACGACCACCAGGGCCAGGCCGTCACCAAGCTGAGCAACTGCCTGGAGTGCCATGCCCTCACCAAGCAGCAGGCGGGCAGCGGGGTCCCCGGATGTCTGACCACCGGCTGCCACCACCAGACGGTGCCGAACTTCCGTACCGTGAACCACCAGCTCATCGATCCCACCCGGGCCAGCGCCTGCGCCATCTGCCACTACCCGGGTTCCCTCAACAACCCGGTGGACACGCCCAACGTGATCGTCCCCGGGGCGGGGGCCTCCCCGAACTGCTTCAATGGGACCCTCTGCCACGGGGATGTGGCTGCACCCCATCCCACCCGCGCCAACTCCGGCGGCCTGGATTTCTGGCGCGATCCCAAGGTCAGCGGCGGGGCCTTCCATGGCGACCAGGCCAAGCAGAACCTGCGCTACTGCCAGGGCTGCCATGGCACCCCCGGCACGACCCAGTTCAACGTGGGGCCCCAGAAGTGCACCGACTGCCACAACCCCACCACCGGGGCGGCCGCGCATCCCTCCCTCGCGGATAACTACGCCGGCCTCACTGCGGGCGTGAACCCCTCCGTGTGGAATCAGGCGCCCAGTGCCTCCCCCTATGTGCCTTCCCACCGGGACATGGGCAACGCGGCCACCGCCGACTGGAAGACCCGCGCCAACGATGCCGGCTGCAACATCTGCCACAACACCGCCTCCGCCACGGCCAGCCCCCTGCCGGCGGCGCCCACCTGCTTTAGCGCCACCTTCGCTCCCGCGGGCACCACGACCACCGGCTGCCACGCCAGCGGGCCGGGCTCCGCACCCCATCCCCTGGGCGCCATCTGGAAGGACCCCGGGGCCGGGGGCGGAGGTCCCACTGTGTTCCACGGTGCCGTGGCCAAGCAGGACCTCCTTTACTGCCAGACCTGCCACGGCACGCCGGGCACGCCCCTCTTCGACGGCGGCAGCGCCTCCACCGCCTGCAGCAGTTGCCACAAGACCGCCGGCGCCGGGGCCCATCCCTCGCTGCTGGACGATTACTCGAGCTTGGGTGGATCGGCCCCCACGCCCAAGGTGTGGAACCCCTCGGGATCCACCTCCCCCTACGTGCCCTCCCACCGCACTTCGGGCAACCTCACCACCTCCTGCGCCATCTGCCACAAGGTCGATGCCCCGGCCACGGTGCCCTCCAGCGGCTTCAACGGCCCGCTCCCCTCGGCGCCCAACTGCTGGAGCGTCACCGTCACCCCCGCCGGCGGCACGGCCACGAGCTGCCACGCCAACGGGCCCAGCGCCGCGCCGCCCCACCCGATCCCCTTCCTCACGGTCGATCGGACGACCCCGCTCAACAACGGGCACATCCAGGCCACGGCGGCGATCTTCACCAGCGAGTGCAGCAGCTGCCACATCATGACGGGCACACCCACGAATTCTGCGCCCGCCTGCGTGGCCTGCCACACCTCCGCAGCGACGAACCCTCCCACGGCCCCCGCCACGGGTACGGGCACCTGCCTCTCCTGCCACAACAGCGGTCCCTCCGGCCTCCCCGCGGGGCCCTCGGGAGGCACCTACCCGAACATCGCCGGCGCCCACGCCAAGCACATGGCCCTGCCCGGGGTCACCTGCGCCACCTGCCATAACGCGTTGGGCACGGGCACCGTGGGCCACTACAACGCCGCCAACGCCCGCGTGACCGCGCCCACGGCCCCCGGCGCCATGGCCTTCCTGGCCGCCTACAACGCGAAGTCCGGGGCCATCACGGCCTCCGCCGCCGTGGCCCCCACCTGCTCCAACGTGGCCTGCCACGGCGGCAAGGTGACGCCCGTGTGGACCGGATCGCTGCCCCTCGCCTCGGGCGCCGGGAACAGCAACAGTTATTGCCTGTCCTGCCACGCCTCGGGCACCACCCAGTTCAACAGCTGGTTCAGCGGCGAGCACAGCAAGCATGTGGGCACGGGCAGTGGCGGAGCCGGGGCCATGTGCACGGATTGCCACAACGTCACCAGCGGCGCCACTGGGACGGCCCACTGGTCGCACCTGGAGACGACGACCTTCGAGGGGGCCCCCGCGGCCACCATCCAGTTCAGTGCCCGGGCCAACTTCGGAGTGACCCCCACCTACGTCAGCGGCCGGTGCAACCTGACCTGCCACACGGCTTCCGGAGAGCAGAAGGCCCACTCCTCCGAACCCTGGTAGGCCTTCGGCCCGCGCTCACCCCCACCCACCACCAAGGAGGCCCCATGGCCCGCATCACCCGCACTCTCCTCCCCGCGCTCCTGCTGGGCTCCCTGAACCTCATGGCCGACGACAAGGAGGCCCCCAAGTTCGGCGGCGACGTGCACAAGTACTGGACCGACGCCTGCGCTCGCTGCCACGGTGTGACCGGCAACGGCCGCGACGCCTCCGGCAAGCAGCTGCCCGACGCTGGCTTCGACTTCACGGAGGCCCGCAAGGCCAACAAGAAGAAGGATGCCGACTGGGTGAAGATCACCCTCGAGGGCAAGGACAAGATGCCCGCCTTCAAGGGCAAGATGACCGAGGCCGACGTCCAGAAGATGATCACCGAGGTGCTCCGGAAGTTCGCGGCCAAGTAAACCGCGGCGAACGCCAGCCCGCACCCGAACGAACCCGAACCCGGAGTCCCCATGCCGTCCCGTCTGAATGCCTCCCTCCTCGCCTGCGGCCTCCTGGCCGGCGGCGCGCTCCAGGCCCAGTCTTCTGAATACCCCCTGGCCATCAACCTGCCCACGGTGGATCGGATGCAGTTCTGGGATCTGGGGGTCACCTTCACCCATCGCTTCGCGGCTCCGGTGAAGGACCACGGGAAGGATGCCTATGGTCTGGATGGCCTGGCCTACGCCGGGTTCGGGATCGCCCTGGGCTTCAAACCCATCAAGGGGTTGAACCTCCTCGCCTACCGGACTGCGGACAACAAGACCTTCACCATCGGCTTCCAGCAACAGTTGATGGACAAGGAGTACTTCCGCATGGCCTTCCGGGCGGAACGCTTCGACGAGGTGGTGGATCGCTACGCGCCGCCGGTGGGCTCCACGGTGTCCGACGCCACCGCCTATGAGCGCGGTGTCGTCGGGGGCAGCTTCCAGGTGCCCATGGAGATCTTCCTCCCCGGCGACGTGTTCCAGGTCACCCTGGTGCCCACCTACCTGACCCGCACGACCACCAGCAACTACAAGTTCAATCAAGGGGCCAGCCCGGCCTACCTCCCCGCGGAAGGCAAAAAGGGGAGCGGCGTCTTCAACTGCGCCCTGGGGGTGCGGGTGAACTTCACGGAGGCCTTCGGCTGGATCACGGAGTACTACCCCAAACCCTCCCGGCTGCCTTCCGACACCTTCCGGTCCGGCTTCGCCACGGGCATCACCTACAAGACCTTCAAGCATCGATTCACCCTCACCGCCACCAATGTGCATGGCACCACCGCGAATCAGGTCCTGGGCGGGGACTACGACCACTACCGGAATGCCGATGGCACCGATGGCGCCGGCCCCTGGCCCTCCTCCCAGTGGTCCCTGGGCTTCAACGTCTCCCGCGTGTTCTGAGCGATTGCCACCGATGACCTCGCCAATCCTCGACTTCATCGCCCGGGAGCACCCGGCCTTCGTCCATGTGCCCCTGGGCCTGGTGGTCACGCTGCCCCTGGCCATGCTGGGCTCCTTCCGCGCGAAGGATTCCCGCCGGTGGGTCCGCACCTCCTTCTTCATGGCCGTCGTGGCCCTGCTGGGGAGCTTCGTGGCGCTGGGTAGCGGCCTCATGTGGGGTCGCCAGATCAACCTCATCCCCACCGGGGCCCTCTTCCCCACGGTGACCTCGGAGACCCAGGTGCTCCAGCGGATGATGCAGCTCCACGAGCTCGCCGCGATCAGCGGCGTGGTGGTGGGTTCCGTCTGCGTCTGGCTCATCTGGCGGGTGTGGCATCCGCTGGATGCCGCCAACGAAGACACCGCCATCCACTTCCGGCATCAGATGGGCCGCCGCCTCTGGGAACGCGGCGTCGGGGCACCGGCCCTGGTGATGAGCCTGCTTTGGCTGGGCTGCTGGGGCTTCTGCGGCAAGCTGGGTGGCATCATGGTCTTCGGCAACGAAGAGACCAACAAAGCCGCCGCCGAGGCGGACGCTTTGCGCAAGAACAACGTGGAGGCGGACCTGCCGATCCGCGCCTTGGACTATGCGAGCCTCGAGCCCGCGCAGGAGGCGCCCTTCCTCAGCAAGGCCCATGGTGGTCACTGGGGCCGGGTGTGGGTCACGGCGTCGTTCGGCGTCGACAAATACAAGGCGGGGGCTCCGTTGCCCGCGGGCGCCTACCTCGTGATGAGCACGGTCCTGGACGCCAAGGGCAAGCCGGGCTTCGAGCCGGGGCCCCTGCTCATGCGGGAGACCCTGGCCGATGGCCGCACCGGGTTCGCTTACTACTGGGGCCGGGTGCCCGAGGGGAACCGGGCCGAGACCGGAGGTGACGATATGCCCTACTGGCGCAGCGGCGACCCCAAGACGGCCCCCAAGCTGGCCTCCTGCGCCGGATGCCATCCGGGCACCGGCCCCGCGAAGGCGGCCCCCTGAACCTCCGCGCCGCCGTCTTCCTGACCGTCCTTGCGGCCATCGGCTGCCGGCCCAAGGGGGGCGCGCCAACTGTGCCCCCGGCCGCTGCGCCCGATGCCCGGGGGATGCTCGTGGGCCGCGTGGCCGAGCGCATCGATGCACCGCCCTACAGTTACCTCCGGCTGAGCATCGGCAAGGCCGAAGCCTGGGCCGCCGTGCCCCAGACGCCCACGCCCGTGGGCGCCGAGGTGACGGTGGTGGGCGCGGCGCCCATGGCGAACTTCGAATCGAAGACCCTCCACCGTCGGTTCCCGGTGGTCTATTTCGGAACCCTCCAGGCTCCGGCGGGGGTGGTGGAGCAGCGGGGCGTCCAGCATGCCCTGGCGGCCCAGGGCCCTTCGGACGTTGTGGTGCCCCGCCTTCCGAAGGCCGCAGGCCCCGAGGCCCGCACCGTGGCCGAGGTCCATGCGCAGCGCGCCTCCCTGCAGGATCACCCGGTGGTCCTCCAGGGCCAGGTGGTGAAGGTGAACATGGGGATCATGGGCCGGAACTGGCTGCACGTGCGGGATGGCAGCGGGGAGGGGGCGACGGCCGACCTCACCATCACCACCCAGGAGAAGACCGACGTGGGCGAAGTGGTGATCCTCCGTGGCACCGTCCGATTGGACCGGGATTTCGGCGCCGGCTACCGCTATCCGGTGATCGTGGAGGATGCCAAACTCCGACGTCCCAAGGGCCGCTGAGCACGGAGGGATTCGGCTAGGGTAGATCCATAAGGAGAGCCCATGCCCCGCCCCATCGCCCTCGTCACCGGTGCCAGCAGTGGATTCGGAGCGGCCATCGCCCGCACGCTGGCCCAGGAGGGCTTCGACCTGGCCCTCTGCGCCCGCCGGGGTGAGCGGCTCGAAGCCCTGGCCGCCGAACTCCGGGCGAAGGGCACCCAGGTGCACACGGGCACCTGCGATGTGCGTGAGCGGAGCCAGATCGTCGGCTTCGCCGACACCGCCGCCAAGGCCCTGGGCGGCCTGAACCTCCTCGTCTGCAACGCGGGCCTCGCTCGGGGCCTGGACAAGATCGACGGCATCCCCGAGGCGGACCTGGATCAGATGCTGGATACGAATGTGAAGGGCCTCGTCTTCACGATCCAGGCGGGGTTGCCCCACCTGCGGACCTCCGGCGGAGGTCACGTGGTCCTCATCGGCAGCACCGCGGGGCATGCCACCTACGAGGGCGGCGGCGTCTACTGCGCCTCCAAGCACGGGGTGAAGGCCCTGGCCCAGACCCTGCGCCTGGAGCTGTGCGGCGAACCCATCCGGGTCACGAGCATCGATCCCGGCATGGCGGAGACGGAATTCAGCCTGGTGCGACTCCAGGATCAGACGAAGGCGGATAGCGTCTACAAGGGCATGACGCCCCTCCGGGCCGAGGACATTGCCGAGTGCGTGCGGTGGGTGGCCACGCTGCCGGCCCACGTGAACATCGACGAGATCATCGTGAAGCCCACGGACCAGGGCAGCCACACGGGGGCGAAGGTGCATCGGCGGGGCTAGGGGCACCGGTGATTTTGATCAAATAGAGGTTGAGACTAAGTCTCAGTAGTGTAGATTCAAAGGCATGGGACCTGAGACCGCCATTCCCCTGCCTGAACCGCCCAGCCTCGGTACCGTCCCTCCAGGGACGCGGGGCCGGGCCCTGCTCCTATCCGGCGCCCTGTATGGGCTCCTTGCCGCGGGGGTCCTGTCCCTCCTGGTGGCCCCGGCGCCCCGGGTGATGGCCCGGCGCACCTTGGCCGTGGCGCTGGACGACATGGACTTCACCGTGGCTGCTCCGCCACCCCCCGCAGGACCTGCAGGGGGTGCGGGGAGCCCGGCCCCGTCGGCTCGGGTCGAGCCGGTGCCGCCCCTCATCCCCACCGAGCGGGTCCTCGCGCCCGCGACGCTCCCGGAGGTCGGCGCCCCGGCGTCCCCTGGAAGCCCCGGCATGGGCAGCATCCTGGGGGGTGCCCCCGGCGGCCAGGCCGGGGGGGTGGCGGGAGGGCAGGTCGGCGGCACGCCTGGCGGCCAGGGCACCAGTATCCAAGGGCCCCGCTTCGATGCGGCCTACCTCCAGAATCCCCCACCGGACTACCCCAGCCTCTCCAGGCGGCTGGGCGAGGAGGGCCGCGTGATCCTCCGCGTCCTCGTCAGCCCCGAGGGGCGCGCCGAGCAGGTGGAACTGCGCCAGAGCAGCGGCCACGCCCGCCTGGATCAGGCCGCCCTCGGCACCGTGCGCCGCTGGCGTTTCGTCCCCGCCCGGCGCGGCAGCGATTCCCTCGCCGCCTGGGTCCTCGTCCCCCTCACCTTCACCCTCGACGCCTGATCCCCCACCGACCCCGGTCCCGGTCCCTTCGGGGGTCTGGGGACCCCTTGCCTCCCAGGAACGCCATGCTGACCTCCGCCCTCCTCTGCCTTGCCGCCGGGCTCCCCACCCAGGATCCCGGCCTCCAGACCCCGCCCCCCGCCGAGACGGCCCTTCCCGAGGTGAAGGTGAAGGCCAAGCAGGCGAAGTCCAAGGAGCGGGCCGATGGCCCCGTGAAGGGCTACCGCGCTCAACGGTCGGCCACGGTGACGAAGACGGACACGCCTCTGCGCGACGTGCCGCAGTCGATCCAGGTGGTGCCCGAGGCGCTCATCAAGGACCAGGGCATGACGAGCATGGCCGAGGTGATCCGCTACGTGCCCGGCGCCTCCATGAACCCCGGCGAAGGGGGCCGCGATCAGCCCGTGCTGCGGGGCATCAGCACTTCCGCCGACTTCTTCGTGGATGGCTTGCGGGACGACGCCCTCTACTTCCGGGATCCCTACAATGCCGAACGGGTGGAGATCCTGAAGGGCCCCAACGGGATGACCTTCGGCCGCGGCGGCGCCGGCGGTGTGGTGAACCGCGTCACCAAGCGGCCCCTCGCCCAGGACCAGACCCAGGTGCAGCTGGGCCTCGGCAGCTGGGAGGATCGCCGCGCCACCGTGGACTTCAACACCCGCCCCGGTGGTGGGGTGGGGCTGCGGGTGAACGCGGTCACGGAGGATTCCCTGGGCTTCCGGGAAGGCTTCGAGCTGCATCGTTCCGGCGTCAATCCCATCGTGGAATTCGCGGCCGGAGCCGACACCCTCATGCTCCTGGGGCTGGAGCACTTCGAGGACCGCCGCACCACGGACCGCGGCATCCCCGCCCTGAATGGACGGCCCTACGAGGGCCCGCGGGAGACCTTCTTCGGAGACCCCAAGCAGAGCCCGAGCACCGCCATCGTGGATGCCCTCACGGCGAAGGTGGAGACGGGGCTGGGCGCGGGCCTGCTCCTGCGCAACGCCCTGCGCGTCACCCGGTACGACACCCTCCGCCAGAACGTGCAGCCCAGCAGCGTCGTGAACCCCGCCACGGGTACCCTGCGCATCTCGGCCTATTCGCAGGCCAATGTGCGCACCAACGTCTTCAACCAGACGGAACTGGAAGCGAAGGTCCAGCTCGGGGGCCTCGAACACCTCTTCCTCGCGGGGCTCGAGGTCGGCCACCAGGCCAGCGACAACACGCGACTCACGGGCTACTTCGGGGCCTCCACCACGGCCACTGTGGCCGCCACGGATCCCCACGTCTCCGTCACCCGGTGGGCGGCGGCGCCCACGGACACGAATAACGAGGTCACAGCCAACCTCGCGGCCCTGTACCTCCAGGATCAGGTCACATTGACCCCCACCTGGAAGGCGGTGCTCGGGCTCCGCTACGACCGCACCCGGGTGGCCCTCGATGACCGCAACGCCGCCAACGTGGACCTCGCCCGCACGGATCAGGCCTTCTCCCCCCGGGTGGGCCTCTTGTATCAACCCAGTGCCACCGCCTCCTACTACGCCAGCGCCAGCTACGCCTTCATGCCCAGCAGTGAGACCCTCTCGCTGTCTGCCAGCAACGCCGACCTCAAGCCCGAGCACGCCACCAATTGGGAAGTCGGTGGCAAGTGGGACCTCTCCCCCCGCTTCTCGCTCACGGCGGCCTGCTTCCGCCTCGACCGCGCCGATGTGAAGGCCAAGGATCCCAACGACCCGACCAAGCTCGTGCTCTCGGGTCTCCAGCGCACGGAAGGCGTGGAGCTGGGCTTCCAGGGCCAGGTCACGGACCGTTGGCAGGTCTACGGCGGCTTCGCCCGGATGGATGCGGAGGTCCTGAAGGCCACGGGTGGCAGCGCCACGGCAGCGCCCGTGCCCGCCGGAACCAAGGTGCCCCTCGTGCCCCGCTTCGCGGCCACCTGGTGGAACAAGGTGGATCTGAGCGCCACCTGGGCCGTGGGCCTCGGTCTGATCCACCAATCCGCCAGTTTCGCGAGCACCACCAACGCCGTGGCGTTGCCGGGATTCACGCGCGCCGACGCGGCCGTCTTCCTCACCCTGGGCGCCCATGGCCGGGCCTCCCTGAACGTGGAGAACCTCCTGGACCGGCGCTACACCCCCACGGCGGGCAACGATTACAACATCACCGTGGGCAGCCCGCGCCGGTTCCAGCTCGCCTATGCCCATCGCTTCTGATCGGCCCGCCATGACCCCGACCCGCCACGTCCATCTCCAGGGCCACCTACCGACCCGGTCCCGCGCCGCCCGCCTCCTCCCCACGATCCGGAAGCTCCACGCCTGGATCGGGCTCAGTGGCGCGGCCTTCGGCCTGTTGTTCGGTCTCACGGGTTTCCTGTTGAATCACCGGGGGATGCTCAAGATCGAGGCGGGTCAGATCCAGGAACGGAAAGTCGCCGTGGAGCTGGGCGCCCCTCCCGCCAGTCCCGAAGCCCTGGCCCGGGACCTGGCCGCGCGGTTCAACGTGCCCCTGGCCCGGGTGAAGTGGCTCACCAGGGCAGGGAAGGCGGGGCGGATCGGAAGCACCTCCCTCCAGACAGCCGAGCAGTGGAGCGTGGCCTTCATGGGCCACGCCCACTTCGCCCTCGCCACCTACACCCCGGGCAACCGCACCGTGGAGCTGGAGCAAAAGGACGCGACCTTCCTGCAGGCCCTGAAACGGCTCCACAAGGGCGATGGCGGCCAGCTGGGCTGGATTCTCCTGTCCGACGCCTTCGCCGGAGCCCTCGTGTTCCTCACGCTGTCCGGGATCCTCCTCTGGACACGGTTGGCGGGCCCCAAGCTCCTCGCCGTGGGGTTGGCCGTGACGGGCGTGACCGTGGGGATCCTCGTGGCGGCCCGGGGATGGTAGGTCAGGCTTCCTTTGGCCGCACGAGGCGCGTGGCCAAAGGCAGGCTCAGGGCCACGAGGCCCGCGCCCAGGAGCCAGCCGGGCCGGAAGCCGTAGTGACCGATGAAGGCGCCGAGGGCGAAGCTGCCCAGGCCGATGCCGCTGTCGAAGGCGAAGAGGAGGGCGCCGAAGGCCCCGCCGCGGCGCTCCGCGGGCACCACCTCCAGCAGGCGGGCGTTCACGAGGGTGTGCACCATGCTGTAGCCTGCGCCATAGAGGAGCGCCGAGAGCGCATGGCGCACGAGGGTTCCGGGGAGCAATCCCAGGAACAGCATGCCGAGGGCCGCGCCGGCGAGCATCCAGGGCAGGAGGCGGATGGGCTTCGCGCCGAAGCCCGTGTGGGCCATGCCGAAGCGCATGAGCACCATGCCCACGGCCATGCAGGTGAGGAAGGTGCCGGACCAAGGGCCCGTGAGCCCTGCGGCGGCGGCCTCCTGGGGCGTGAAGGTGCTGAAGGTGCCGTAGCCCAGGGCCGTGAGGAAGAGGATGACGCAGGGCACCACGACGGACCCCGAAGGCAACTGGAAGGGGGTGGGGATGTGGTGGGCAGGGGGATCCGCCGGCAGCTTGCGGGCGAGCCAGGCCAGCACGGCGAAGATGGCGGCGAGGCTCGCGCACATGGGGAGGAAGCCCAGGGCGTGGTAGCTCCAGAGGCCCACCACGGGCCCCACCACCACACCGCCGGGGCTCGCGAGGCCGTAGAGGGAGAGGCCCTGGGCGCGGCCTTCCTCGGGCAGGACGCGTCCCAGGAGGCTCATGGTGGCCGTCAGTACCCCGCTCCACACCACGCCGTGGGGGAAGGCGATCCAGAGGAAGGCGGAGGAGGTCCTCAGCCACGGGTAGGCGAGGAGGAAGGCCCCGAAGCCCAGGGTGCAGCCCATGGCCATGCGGCGCGCGCCGAGGCGGTCACCCAAGGGGCCCGTGAGCAGGGCGCCCAGGGCGCTGCCCGCCGTGAAGAGGCTCATGAAGCGGCCGCGCGCACCCAGGTCCAGTCCCAGCTCCCCCAGGCGGAAGGGCACCGTGGGGAAGAGCTGGAAGGCCGCGAAGAAAGTCAGGAAGGTCATCGCCCAGACGAGCGAGAAGTTGCGGTTCCAGAGGCGGGCTTCAGACACCCTCTCAGGCATGGCGGATCTCCGGGGTGGCGAAGCGACGGGCGAGGGTGCGGGCCAGGGGCAGCACGAGCAGGAGGGCCACGGCTCCCACGGCCCAGCCGTGGCGGAAGGACCAGTGTTCCATGACCGGGCCGATGCCCCAGGCCCCCAGGGCGCTGCCCGCGTCGAAGCTGGCGTAGAGCAGGCCCACGCCGGCGCCCCGGCGGGCGGGCGCCGCGTGGGTGAGGGCGGCCGTGAACACGAGGGTGTGCACCATCCCGTAGCCGGCGCCATAGACGAGGGCGCCCGCGATGTGGCGTCCCAGTCCGCCGGGCAGGGCCACCAGCAGGGCGTTGCCGAAGGCGGCGAGCAGGAGCATCCAGGGCAGGAGGCGCAAGGGGTCGCGCCCGAGCCCCGTGAAGCCCAGGACCAGGCGGAGGCCCATCATGCCCAGGGCGAAGCAGGTGAGCAGGGCCGAGGGCCAGGCCAGGCCCAGGGCCTTGGCCTCCTGGGCGGCGTAGGGGGGCATGGGGCCGTAGCTGAGGGCGAGCACGAAGAGCAGGGCCGCCACGGGCCACAGCCAGGGCTCGGGGGCCTGGAACAGGGCGGGGCGGGCGTCCCGGTGCGGACGGTCCTTGGGCAGCTGGCGGGCCAGCAGGGCCTCACCCAGGAATCCCACGGCCAGGATCAACATGTGGGGGCGGATGCCGAGGCGCGGGAAGAGGAAGAGACCCACCAGGGGGCCCAGGGCTACGCCGGAGGGGCTGGCCAACCCGAAGAGGGTGAGTCCCTCGGCCTTGTTCTCCTCGGGCAGCAGGCTGCCCGCCTTGTTCACCCCGCTGGTGCGCAGGGCGCTCCAGACCACCCCGTGCAGCGGTGCCAGGAGGAGCAGGAGCGAGGGGGTGGCCACGAAGGCGTAGGCCGCGAAGAACCCCGCGCACATCAGGCTGGCGCCCATCATCACCCGCCGGGGTCCCAGCCGGTCGCCCAGGGAGCCTGTGAAGAGGGCGCCCAGGCCGGAGCCGATCATGAAGAGGGCCATGAAGCGGCCGCTCTCCGCCAAGCTCGCGCCCAGCTCCCGCATGCGCAGGGGCAGCACCGGATAGAGCTGGTACCCCACGGCGAACACGCAGAAGTAGAAGGCCCACGTGAGCTTGAAGGGGCGGGTCAGGAGGCGGTCGCTCGCCATGGACCCAGGTTAGCCCGGGGGTATCACGGGGTCGTCACGATCCCGCTTCAGCGCTCCGCTTCCAGCTTCAGCATGACTTCGCCGGCCTGTCCCTCGCGCCGCATCCCGAGGCGCACGGTGCTGCCCAGGGGCTTCGCCTCCACCAGGTCCAGGAGGGTGTCCCAGGAATCCACGGTCTTGCCGTCCACGCTGGTGATCAGGTCCCCGGCGAAGAGGCGCCGACCTTCACTCTCCACGCCGCGCAGTCCGGCGCGGGCCGCGGCGCCGCCCCGGAGCACTCGGCCCACCATCACGCCCTTCTGGGCTCCGAAATAGCGCTCCATGGCGGAGGGGGAGACGGGCTCGAAACCCAGATCCGGCCGCTGCAGTCGGCCCTGGCTGATGAGTTGGGGCACCACGCGGTTCACGGTGTCCACAGGCATGGCGAAGCCGATGCCGGCGGAGGCGCCGCTGGGGCTCTGAATGGCCGTGTTCACGCCGATGAGGCGACCCGACGTATCCAGCAGGGGGCCGCCGCTGTTGCCCGGGTTGATGGCGGCATCCGTCTGGATCACGCCGCGGATCTCGCGGCCCTCGGGGCTCTGGATGGCGCGGCCCAGGGCGCTCACCACCCCCGTGGTGAGCGTCTGATCCAGGCCGAAGGGGTTGCCGATGGCAAGGACGCCCTGACCCACCTGCAGATCCGCACTGGTGCCCATGGGGATGGGGCGCAGCTTGCTGGGCGGCTCCTGGATCTTGAGCACGGCGAGGTCCTTGTCGCCGGCGGCGCCCACGAAGGTGGCTTCGTGCACCACGCCGTCGCTGGTGGTGACGAAGGCGCGGCGGGCGTTCTGGATCACGTGGAAGTTGGTGACCACGTGGCCGCCCGCATCCCAGATGAAGCCGGTGCCGGTGCCCGAAGGCACCTCCACGCGGCTGAACCCGAAGAGATCCCGGGCCCGCTCCTCGGTGGTGGTGATGTAGACGACGGAGGGTGCCGCTTCCTTGAAGCGCTGGATCGTGACCTTCTCCTGCTCGAGCAGGGGACCCCTCGGATCCACGGCGCGGGGGCGCCCCGCATCGAAACTCGAGCGGGTGCTGCACCAGCCCACGAGGACACCGGTGGCGAGGATGGACAGGAAGACGAGGGCACGGCGCATGCGAGGTCTCCGGGGGCCCATTTTGGGCCCTTCCGCAGGGAATTAACAGGCATCGACCCGCCCGCCGAAGGGGGAAAGGTCCATGAAACCCGTACCCCTCTCCCCCAGCTGGTGCCTGCCCCTCGCGGCGGCGGGTCTCATGGGGCTGGGATGGCTGGAGAGCCATACCCCGGTGACCTTGACCTTCAGCAGCTACTTCTTCATTCCCGTGGCGCTGGCGGCGTGGTCGGGGGGGCGCTACTGGGGAATCGCCTTTGCCGTGCTCACGGGCATCACCTGGCTGGCGGCCGATCTGGCGATGGGGTTCCCACAGGAAGGGCAGCTCATGAATCGGGCGATCAGCGTGGCCAACCACTGCATGGCCTATGGCTTGGCCGCCTGGATGGTGGATGGGCTGCATGTGGCCCTGAAGGAGATCCAGGACCGCAATGCCATGCTCAAGGAAACCCTGGCGGAGGTGGACCGGCTCCAGGACCTGCTGCCCGTCTGCGCTTGGTGCCGGAAGGTCCGCGACGACCACGGCCTATGGCAGGGCGTCGAGGGCTACCTGCAGGGTAAGGGCACCAAGCTCACCCACGGGATCTGTCCCCAATGCCAGGAAGAGGCCCGGCGGGAGGTGGACACCCTGAAATCGCAGGTGATCACGCTCTTCCGAGAGCCCCGATCCTAGGACCGGGGCGCTGGGTGCCACCGTCGGGTTCCTGAGGCCGCGGCCTCAGTATTCGATGAAGGAACCGACCCCGAACTTCCCCGGCTGGCCGGCGAGCTGCAGGCGTCGATAGGGTTCCCCGTCCGCCACCACGAGATCCGGTTGACCATCGTTGTTGAGATCCCCGATGCCGACGCCGAGGGGACCGGAATAGCCACTGTAATTATCGGGTGCCAGGAAGGCCCCTGGGGTGGCGGGGTCCTGGATGAGGACGGCCACGCTGCCGGGATCTCCCGGGCGACCTGCGCAGGACACAGCGAGATCAGGTCGCCCGTCACCATCGAGGTCGGTCACGGCGAGACCCGTGGCGAAATAGTCCCCGGTGTCATAACCCACCCCGGCGGCGAAGACCCCCGGTGCGGTTTGGCGGAGCACGGTGACCCCCTGTGTGGCCGAGGCGCGATAATTCGCGGTGATCAGGTCGAGCAGGCCGCTGGTTGTCAAGGCCACGGCCTTCAGGGCCACGGGGCGGGGGCCCACGGGCAGATCCACGGCCGGGGCGAAGGTGCCCGCGGGGGCCGCATTCTGGAAGAACACGGAGACCACGTCGGCGGTGGTGCCCACGGCCAGGTCGGGGCGGCCGTCATTGTTGAGGTCGGCCACCACCACGCAACGGGGATCGCCCCCCAGCGAGAGGCTGACGGGCGTGGCCTGGAACACGCCGGGCGCAGTCTGGAAAAAGATCTGGGCCACGCTGGCCCCGGAGGTGGCGACCACGATGTCGGGGCGGTTGTCCTGGTTCAGGTCTCCGATGGCCACGTCCACAGGGGTGAGGGCCCCCGTACTCAAGGTGGTCCCCTGGGTGAAACCGTGGCTGGCGGTCTGGAAGTAAACGGAGATCGTGCCGTTGGCGGCGTTGGCCACGACGATATCGGGCAGGAGGTCGCCGTTGAGGTCGCCCACGGCGATGGCGGCGGGATCGCCGCCGACGGTGTAACGGCTGGGATGGCCCAGGACGCCGGGCGCGGTCTGCAGGGACACGGAGGCGAAGCCCGGCTCAGTGCCTTCCGTCGAGTACTTGCCGGTTCCGGTGATGATGTCGGCCCGGCCATCGCCATCCAGGTCCGTCACCACCACCGCATTGGTGTAGTGGAGGCGGGCCGTGGAATCGGAAGAGGTGCAGCCCAAGGCGAGCAAGGCGAGCGCGGGTAAGAGCAGTCGAATGCGCATGGATCACTCCCGAGTGGATTCCAATGTGGATGAAGCCTGGACCTTGGACAAGGGTCTTCGCCACTGGGCCGTGATGGACAAGCGCGCGATTGCAACGTCCATGGAACCTTTTCCGTAAGGTCTTGCCATTCCGGTGAAGGGGGCAAGGATGGAACAACCCTTTCCAGAGGCTCCATGAACCCTGCCCCGGACGTCGTCGTCCCGTACCCGGTCCCGATGTCCGCGCCCTCGCCCCGGCGGGGCCCCGCGGTCCTGGCCACGGCGGTGATCTGCGCCGGGCTCGGGGCCCTGTTGTCGGCTTTCCGGTGGGGGGTGTCCCAGGAGGTGCCCAGGGGAGGCCCGTCCCACCGGGTGGACCTGGACCTGCGATGGGCGGACCTCCCGGAATTCCATCCCTCCCCCGGCGATCCTTCGGGCGCCCCGGGGGGTGGAGGGGATTCCCTTCGCAACCTGCCCTCCCTGTCAGATGTGAAGGTCGTGGCCCGTGAAGCGGCCCCCGATCCCGACCTCTCCCCGGTCCCAGCCTTGCCCTCGGCGGCCTCGGTCCCGGCCCCTCCTCCCCAGCCGCCACCTTCCCTGGGGGCCGGCGGCGGAGCGGGGGGAGGGCAAGGGGGCGGCAGCGGGACCGCCAACGGCCCCGGAACGGGGACGGTCCCGGGGAAGACGCTCCGTCGGGTGGACCCTCGGCTTCTGTTGGTGAGGTCGGAGCAACCCCACTACTACGCCCCTGGGAAGGTGGCCCCCCAAGGCGTGGTCTGGCTTCGGATCACCGTGGATGCCCAGGGGGTGCCCCTCCGGGGTGAGCCCGTCTCAGGGGATCCCATCCTCTTCGAGGCCTCCCTGAAGTCGGTGCTCAAGTGGCGCTGGGACAGCCCCCTGGATCATGGTCACCCAGCGCCGTTCACCTTCCTCGTGGGCGTGGATTTTCATAGGGACCGCTGAGGGTGACGCATCCGTGACCGACCATTCGACCGGGAAATTCGGGCATTCGAAGGGCGTCCCGGCCCCCCGGGAGGGATGGAAACCCCTGGCGGTTCCCCGCGTCGGGGCGCACTCTAGGCTGGATGAATCCGATCCGATCCCGCAGGAGGTTCTCATGAAGACCATGCACCGCATCGCCCTGGGCGCCGCCTTGGCGATCACCCCCCTCGCCCTCACCCTGGGCTGCGACCGCAAGGCCGACCAGGCCGAGGCGGCCAAGGCCGAGGATCTCGTCCGCAAGGTCACCGAGGCCGAGAAGGCCGAGGGCCAGGTCAAGCAGGCCACCCAGGCCCAGACCCAGGCCATGGGCCAGGCCGGCATGCAGCCCAACGCCCCGGGCACCCAGGGTGTGCAGCTGACCGACGCCCAGCGTGCCCTGCTGGAGAAGCGGGTGAAGGAGGAGAAGGACAACGGCACCGCCGCCCTGATCCAGGAGATCCTTGACCGGGACAAGCAGATCAAGGAGCTGGAGACCCGCGTGGCCCGCCTCAAGGCGGAGCTGCCCAGGCCCCAGGTGGCCACGGAGAAGGACAACCACTTCGCCATGGCCGTGCGCTTCCTGAAGGGCAAGGGCCTCTCCGAGGAGAAGGCCAAGGCCCTCGCCGCCAAGGCCAACCTCATGGAGGAGCTGCAGCCCGGCTGGCAGGTCTACCACCAGTACTTCAACGGCACTTACCTCACCACGGTCACCCAGGGCAAGGCGGCCATCAGCCCCTCCGAGTATGTGAAAGGCCAGCGCATCGCCCTGGAGCGGGAGCGCGACGACACCCGCGCCATCGCCCACGGCCTCGCCGACGAAGTGGACAGCCTCGTGGCCCAGCGCGTGAAGATCGAGGAGGAGATCAGCGCCCTGCGCACGGAGAAGAACACCCTCCAGAGCCAGGTGGGTGAGCTCACCACCCTGAGTGGCGCCCAGAAGGCCAAGCTGAACTCCATGCATTACCTCGTGGGCGCCCGCAAGCAGCTGGAGCAGGACGGCGTCATCGTGGTGCCCGTGTTCACCAAGGACCGCATGGGCCCCAAGGCCACCGTCGCCAAGTTCGACAAGGATCTGCTGTTGGAGGGCAACGCGAATCCCGAGGTGGTCATCAAGGCATCCGACCTTGGTGTGAAGAAGATCAGCAAGGTGAGCGTCGTCCCCGGCTCCCTGGAGAAGGACAAGCACTACGCCATCGCCTACGCCGAGGACAAGTCCTCCGCGACGATCCGGATCCTCGATCCAGAGCGCCTCAAGAACGACCGCGTCGTCTTCGCCGTGGCGGACTGAAGCGTCCCGCGCGCCTGGAACGGCGGCTCCCCGGAGCCGCCGTTTGCGTTCAGGGGATCGCATCCGTGTTGCCGCCGCAGACCACCAGGCCCGCCAGCCCCTGGGGCTTCCACCGGCCCGACCTCAGGGCGGCCAACCCCGCGCAGGCGCCGGCCTCGGCGAGGAGGCGGGCCTCGCGCCACAGCCATGCCTGGGCCTCCAGCAGCTCCAGGTCGGTCACGAGGGTGGACGGACCCACGCGGTTCCGGAGGATATGGAAGGGCAACGCCCCCACCTGGGGCGCCCCGAGGCTGCTGCGGGCGGGGCCCGAGGGCTGGATGGGGAAGGGCCGACCCGCCCGACAGGCGGCGTCATAGCAGGCACAGGTCTCCGGCTCCACGGGCACCACTTGCGCCCGGCCTTGCAGGGCCAGTGCGAGGCCCGCGGCGAGCCCGCCGCCGCCCACGGCCACGGCCCATTCCCCCACTTCGGGGGCCTCCTCTCGGAGCTCACAGCCCAGGGTGCCCTGGCCCTCCACCACGGCCTCAAGGTCGTAGGGGTGGATGAGCGGACATCCCGCAGTCTCGGCGTACTGCGTGGCGGCTTCGAAGGCCACCGCCATCGAGGTCGAAGGCTGGAGGACCCGCGCCCCGAGCCGGTGCAGGCCCGCCACCTTGGCCACGGGGGCATCCGCCGGCAGGTAGACGGTGGCCCTCCGCCCCAGCACGTGGGCCGCATGGGCCACCCCCAGGCCGTGGTTGCCGCCACTGCAGGCCACCACTTCGAGGGCCTCGACTTGGGCGATGGCATTCAGCGCACCCCGCACCTTGAAGGAGCCCGTGACCTGGAGGCATTCCAGTTTCACCACCGCGGGCACAGGGCCTGTGGGGGTGGGCACCTCCAGGCGCAGCACGGGCGTCCTCCGCAGGTGCGGGCGCAGCCTCGCCCGGGCCCCGGCGAAGTCCAGGGCCCTTTCCATCGTTGTCGTCATGGTCAGCCCACCGGGACGGGGCGCAGCCGGGTGAGCCAGCCCTCGCGGGTGGGATCCCCGCCCCGAACGAGTTGGGCGTAGCGGCACTGGAGTTCCCGGGTGAGGGGGTTGTCCCCGAAGGTGTGCTGATCCAGGCGCGCCACGGCGGCGATTTCCGCGGAGGTTCCGGTGAGGAACACCTCGTCCGCGTCCAGGACTTCCTTGCGGGTGAGGCCCTTGCGGGTGGCGCCCGTCAGGTCGATCACCGTGTCGCGGGTGATGCCGGGGAGGGCATCCGGGTGCTCGTTGGCGGTCACCTTGCCCCCCTTCACGATGAAGAGGTTCTCGCCGGTCGCCTCCACCACGCGGCCCTGGCGATCCATGAAGAGCGCCTCGTCGTAGCCCAGGCCCGTGGCCTCCCGCTTGGCCAGGATGCTGTTCACATACCCGCCGCACAGCTTGAGGGGGGGCAGGGCATGACGGCTATTGCGGCGCCAGGCGCTGCTGAGCATGGCCACGCCTTTGGAGCCCGCCTCGCCCAGGTGGCTCTTCCAGGGCAGGGCGGCCACCAGGAGACGGGGCTTGAGGGTGTGGACGTCCAAGCCCAGGCCCCCCGTTTCGAAGAAGGCCAGGGGTCGCAGGTAGGCGTCTTCCAGGCCGTTGGCCGCCAGCACCTCGAGGCAGGCGCGTTCAGCGGCGGCCAGGTCGAAGGGCAGGGAGATGGCGGAACACCCGCGGGCCATGCGCTCAAGGTGCTCCTTCAGGCGGAAGATCGCCGGGCCCTCGGGCGTCGCATAGGCGCGAATGCCCTCGAAGACGCCGGTGCCGTAGTGAAGGCCGTGGGCCAGGGGGCTTACGCCCGCCTGGTCCACGGGCAGCAGCTGTCCGTCGAGCCAGACCTTCATTGCGGACTCCCTTCGAGCTGCGGGGCCTCCACGGGATCCAGGAAAGGCATCATGGCCCGCAGCTTGCGGCCCACCACCTCGAGCGGGTGCTCCTGCTCGGCGGCACGCTGGCCCTCGAACCAGGTTCGGCCCGTCTGATTCTCCTGGATCCAGGCGGCGGCGTAGCGGCCATCCTGGATCTCCTTGAGGATCTCGCGCATCTCGTCCTTGATGGCGGCGGGCACCACCCGGGGGCCGCCCGTGTAGTCGCCGTATTCGGCGGTGTCGGACACGCTGTAGCGCATGTAGGAGAGGCCGCCCCGGTACATGAGGTCCACGATGAGCTTCAGCTCGTGGAGGCATTCGAAGTAGGCGATCTCGGGCTGGTAACCGGCCTCCACGAGGGTCTCGAACCCGGCCTTCACCAGGGCGGCGGCGCCGCCACAGAGCACGGCCTTCTCGCCGAAAAGGTCCGTCTCCGTCTCCTCGGAGAAAGTGGTCTCCAGCACGCCGGCCCGGGTGAGCCCGATGGCCTTGGCGTAGCTCAGGGCCAGCGCGAGGGCTTGACCGGAGGCGTCCTGGTGCACGGCCACGAGGCCGGGGACGCCGCCCCCTTCCACGAAGACCTCGCGCACCCGGTGCCCCGGGGCCTTGGGCGCCACGAGGCTCACGTCCACCCCTTCGGGCGCCTCGATGGTGCCATAGCGGATGTTGAACCCATGGGCGAACATCAGGGTCTTGCCGGGCTTGAGGTAGGGGCGGAGGGCGGATTCGAAGAGGGCCGCCTGCCCCGTGTCGGGGGTGAGGACCATGACCACGTCCGCCCACTCGGCGGCCACCTCGGGGGTGAGTACCGTGAGTCCCGCGGCCTGGGCCTTGGCGGCGCTGCGGCTGGTGGCTGGCAGACCGACCCGCACCTCGACCCCGCTGTCCTTCAGGGAGAGGGCGTGGGCGTGGCCCTGGCTGCCATAGCCGAGGACGGCGACCTTGCGGGCGCGGATGAGGCCGAGGTCGGCGTGGGCGTCGTAAAAAAGGGTGGCCATGGACGGCTCCTTGTGAGGTGAGGGGTGGCAGGGGATCAGGCGGAAGCGGCGAGGGCGCGATCCGCGGGGACACGGGCCATGGCCACGGCGCCGCTGCGGCCGAGGTCCAGGAGGCCGAAGGGACGGAGCACGTCGATGAAACGATCCACCTTGGTGCGGGTGCCGGTGCACTCGAGCACGAGGCTATCGGCGGCAAGGTCCACCACCCGGGCGCGGAAGACCTCCGCCAGTTGGAGCACGGCGGGTCGGGCGGCGGGGCCGCAGGCCACCCGGGCCAGGCAGAGGTCCCGGGCGAGGTCGCCCGCCTGGAGCAGCTCCACGGTGCGCACCACCACGAGCTTCTCCAGGTGGGCCACCACGCGGCGGGCGCCGGTCTCCGTGGCTTCCACCACCAGCGTCATGCGGCTGGCGCCGGGTTCCGAGGCGGGGCTCACGGTGAGGCTCCGGATGTTGAAGGCCCGCCGGCGGCAGAGCGCCGCGACGCGGTCCAGCACGCCGGGTTCATCGTCGAGCAGGGCGAGGATGCAGTGGGATTCAGTCATCGTGGACTCCCGAGCAGAAAGGGAAGGAATCACCACCAAGACACCAAGGCACCAAGAAAAGCTGGGTGTGGGTCGTGTGGTTCAGGGTCAATGGATTGAGAAGGCCTTTTCTTTCTTGGTGTCTTGGCGTCTTGGTGGTTCATCAGGTGCTTTTCGATCGTCATCCTGGATCCGCGCCGGTCTCCGCCAGTACGCTCGGCGCGGGGCGGCGGATCATGTCGTGGAGGGCGGCGCCAGCGGGGACCATGGGGAAGACGCTGTCCTCCTGCTGCACACGGAACTCGATGAGGGCGGGGCCCGGTACAGCACGGGCCTGGGCGACGGTGGCCTCGAGCTCCCCGCGGCCCTCCACCCGGAAGCCCGCCACACCATAGGCCTCGGCGAGCTTCACGAAGTCGGGGCTGAGGATGGGGCTGGCGGCGTAGCGGCGCTCGTAGAAGAACTCCTGCCACTGGCGCACCATGCCCAGGAAGCCGTTGTTGATGACGGCGATGCGCAGGGGCAGGCCTTCCTGTACGGCGGTCATGAGCTCGGGGCTCGTCATCTGGAAGCCGCCGTCGCCGGCGATGACCCAGACCTCCCGGTCGGGACGGGCCTTCTGGGCGCCCAGGGCCGCGGGCAGGGCGAAGCCCATGGTGCCCAGGCCGCCGGAGGTGATGAGGCTGCGCGCGCCCTCGTGCCGCCAGTACTGGGCTTCCCACATCTGGTGCTGGCCCACGTCGGTGACCACGGTGGCCTCGGGGCAGAGGCGCCAAAGGTCGTGGATCACGTGGGCGGCGTAGAGCACGCCGTGGTCCGGCAGCTGCTGGATGTCCCGCACGGAGGCCTCGCCCCTGAGGCTGCCCAGGTGGGCCCGCCAGGACGCCCGGGTGCGGGGCGCGGCCTGGGCCTGTAGGGCCTCCACCACCTCCCGCAGGTCGCCATGGAGGGCGAGGTCCACAGGCACGTTCTTGTGGAACTCGGAGCGATCGATGTCCACGTGGAGCTTCTTCGCCCGGGGGGCGTAGGCGCTGAGCTTGCCCGTCACCCGGTCGTCGAAGCGCATGCCGAAGGCGAGGAGCAGGTCCGCGTCCTGGATGGCCTGGTTCACCCAGGCCTCGCCGTGCATGCCCATCATGCCCAGGGACAGGGGGTGGGTGGCGGGCAGGGCGCCCAGGCCCAGCAGGGTGCTGGCGTAGGGGATGTCTTGCGTCTCGGCGAAGCGCTGCACCACCTCCCGGGCCCCGCTCAGGGTGATACCGTGACCCGCCAGGATCACGGGCCGCTCCGCCTGGGCCAGCAGGGCCAGGGCCGCGGCGAAGTCCGCCGGGGGCACCTGGGGCATGGGGCGCCGGTGCTGGCGGCGCGGAACGGCGGCCTCCCAGTCGAAGTCGGCGGTGGCCTGCTGCGCGTCCTTGGTGATGTCCACGAGCACGGGGCCGGGTCGCCCGCCCCGGGCCACGGCGAAGGCCTCGCGCAGGACACTCGCCAGGTCCTCGGCTCGGGTGACGAGGTAGTTGTGCTTGGTGATGGGCAGGGTGACCCCGGTGACGTCCACCTCCTGGAAGGCATCGGTGCCCAGCAGGCCGCTGCCCACCTGGCCCGTGATGGCCACCAGGGGCGTGCTGTCGAGCATGGCCGTGGCGAGGCCCGTGACCAGGTTGGTGGCGCCGGGGCCGCTGGTGGCCACCACGACGCCCACGCGGCCCGAGGCCCGGGCGTAGCCGTCGGCCATGTGGCAGGCCCCCTGCTCGTGGCGGGCCAGCACGTGGTGGATGGGGGCGTCCACGAGCGCATCGTAGGCGGGCAGGATGGCGCCGCCGGGGTAGCCGAACACGGTGTCCACGCCCTCGCGGGCGACGCACTCCCAGAGGATCCGGGCGCCGGTGAGCTCAGGCATGTTGGGCTCCGGGATGAAGAACCGATGAACCACCAAGACACCAAGACACCAAGGAAAACTGAGTGTGGGTCGTGTGGCTCGGCAGGAAGCCGAGAGCAGGCTGTTGCAGTTCTTGGTGTCTTGGTGTCTGGGTGGTGAATCTGCTTGTCCGCCTCATGCCAGCACCTCCTGCCTCACGTCCGCGAAGGGCACGCCGGCCCCCGCACCGCGGCTCGCGCACTGGGCCGCCGCGGCGTAGCGGGCGAGGACGCCGCGGCGGACCCTAGGCTCGGGCTCCGACCACTGACGCCGGCGGCGCTCCAGTTCCTCAGGTGCCACCAGCAGATCCAGGCGCCGGCTTGGGAGATCCAGGAGGACGCTGTCGCCTTCGCGCACCAGGGCGATGGGGCCGCCCACGGCGGCCTCGGGGGCCACGTGTCCGGCCATGAGGCCCCGGGTGGCGCCGCTGAAGCGGCCATCGGTGAGCAGCGCCACGCTGTCGCCCAAGCCCGCCCCCATGAGGGCGGCGGTCACGGCCAGCATCTCCCGCATGCCGGGGCCGCCGCGGGGACCCTCGTAGCGGATCACGAGCACGTCGCCGGGCTGGATCTCGCCGGCCTGCAGGGCCTCGAAGGCGGCCTCTTCGCAGTCGAAGACCCGGGCGGGGCCCAGGTGGTGGGTGCGGGCGGTGCTGGAGCACTTCACCACGCACCCGGCGGGCGCCAGGCTGCCTCGCAGGATGGCGAGGCCGCCCTCGGCCTTCAGGGGGTGGTCCACCGGACGCACGACCTCTTGACCCTCGGTCTCTCGGGCCGGGGCTGTGGCCTCGGCGAGGGTCAGCCCAGTGACGGTGAGGGCGCCGCCCTCCACCCGCCCGTCGGCGATGAGGCGCTGGAGGAGCAGGGGGCCGCCGCCGGCGGCGTGGAGGTCCGGGGCCGTGAAGCGGCCGCTGGGCTTGAGGTCGGCGAGCAGGGGCGTGGTGCGGCTCACGCGGTCGAAGTCCTCCAGCTCCAGGGCCACGCCCGCTTCCCGGGCCAGGGCCATGAGGTGGAGCACCGCGTTGGTGCTGCCCCCGCTGGCGGCCACGGCGGCGATGGCGTTGAGGAAGGCGGTGCGGGTGAGGAGGGTGGAAGGGCGGCGCTCCGTGCGGGCCAGGGCCACGGCCAGGCGGCCCACGGCCCGGGCGGCCTCGGCCTTGGCGGGGTGGGTGGCGGGGATGCCGTTGAGACCCGCGGGGGAGAGGCCCAGGGCCTCCAGCACCAGGCTCATGGTGTTGGCGGTGAACTGGCCCCCGCAGGCGCCAGCGCCGGGGCAGGCGGCGTCCTCCACGCGGGTCAGTTCGGTTTCGGTGAGGCGGCCCGCGGAGCAGGCGCCTACGGCCTCGAACACGTCCTGGATGGTGAGGTCCTTGCCGTCGCAGTGGCCGGCGTCCGTGGAGCCGCCGTAGAGCACAACCCCAGGCAGGTCCAGGCGGGCCAGGGCCATGGCCACGCCGGGATTGGTCTTGTCGCAGCCGCTGAGGGCGACGAGGGCATCAAAAGGGTAGGCCAGGCCCACCAACTCGATGGAATCGGCAATTAACTCCCGACTCACGAGGGAAGTCCGCATGCCCTCCGAGCCCATGGTGATGCCGTCGGACACGCTCACCGTGTTGAATTCGAAGGGGGTGCCCCCCGCCTCCCGGATGCCCTCCTTCACGCGCTCCGCCAGCTCCCGCAGGTGGAAGTTGCAGGGCCCCACCTCGATCCAGGTGTTGGCGACGCCGACGAGGGGCTTGGCCAGGTCCGCGTCGCTGAGGCCCGTGGCCTTGAGCATGGCCCGGGCGGGGGCGCGGTGGGCGCCATCCACGAGGGCAGAGCTCCGCCGCCGGCCGCTCTGGCCGGTTTGATCGCTGGGGGATGTCATGGTGGGATTCCTGAAAAGGAGAAGGCCCCGCGTCCTGGTGGGAGCGCGGGGCCTTCCGGGTGGGAAGTGGACTCTCTTAGGTCCCCGCGCGCAGAGTGGGAATAATCACGATCAGGCTGGGAATGCTGATCGCCACGGGCGCCACGGGTACGACGGACTCAACGGTGGAGGGGACGCCATGCGCCCGGCGTCCGACGAGGTCGGCGCGCAGCGCGGAGGTGGGGGTCCCAAAGGCCATGCGAGGAGTCTAGAGGTAGGGAAGGCTAAGTCAACGATTAATTTTCAAAATTCGCTTGTTAAGGATCTGTCACCCTGCCCCGCGAGGCCGGGTGGAGGTGCGAGTTAGGGGCCGACGGCGAGCTCGGGCATCCTGCCCTGCCAGCAGCCCTGGTAGAGGCGCTCCCGGATGCGGTCGCCCAGTTCCGCGGTGCCCACGATGTGCCGGGCACCCTTGAGGTCCGGGGTGCCGTAGCCCTCCGAGAGCACCTCGGCGAGGGCCTGTTCCAGGAGCCCCGCCTCGGCCTCGAGGCCCAGGCTGTGGCGGAGGAGCAGGGCCGCGCTGGCGAGGGTCCCCACGGGGTTGGCCACGTCCTGGCCCGCGAGGCTCGGGGCCGAGCCGTGGATGGGCTCGTAGAGGCCCACAGGGCCGCCCAGGGAGGCGCTGGGCAGGATCCCCAGGGTGCCGCCCAGGACGGCGGCTTCATCACTGAGGATGTCGCCGAAGAGGTTCTCAGTGAGCACCACGTCGAAGGCCGTGGGATTCGTCACCAGCAGCATGGCGGCGCTGTCCACGTACTGGTGAACCACCTTCACGTCCGGGTACTCGGCGGCCACGCGGTCCACGGTGGCGCGCCACAGGCGGGAGGCCTCCAGCACGTTGGCCTTGTCCACGGAGGTGACGTGCTTGCGCCGGCCCCGCGCGGCCTCGAAGGCTACCCGGGCCACCCGCGCCACTTCGGGGGCGGTGTAGACCATCGTGTTCACGCCGCGATCAGCCTCCAGGGATCGGGGCTGGCCGTAGTAGAGGCCCCCCGCCAGCTCGCGGACGATGAGCAGGTCCGTGCCGCGGACGATCTCCGCCTTGAGGGGGCTGGACTCGACCAGGGAATCGGGAATGGCCACGGGCCGCAGGTTGGCGAAGCAGCCCAGGGACTGGCGCAGGCGCAGGAGCCCCGACTCGGGACGTTGGTGGGCGGGGAGCGCATCCCAGGCCGGGCCGCCCACGGCGCCCAGGAGCACCGCGTCGGCGGCGAGGCAGGCGGTGGCGGTGGCCTCGGGGAAGGGGTCGCCCGTGGCGTCCACGGCGGCGCCACCGAGGAGGTGGGTCGTGAAGGTCAGGTCCAGCTGCCGCTCCCGGGCGATCAGCTCCAGGCAGGCCACGGCCTCGCGGATGACCTCGGGGCCGATGCCGTCGCCCGGGAGGACGGTGATGCGCCGGGTCGTCATGGGGCCTCCAGAAGGGAAAGGACTGGGATCGCGAATGACGCGAATGGAGCCAATAACCGCGAATAAGAGATTGGGGTGGTCAACTTTAGGCTTTTATTCGCGCCCATTCGCCCGATTCGCGTCATTCGCGATCCGCAGTTCACGCCGCACCGCCCTTCATGCAGGCCACGAGGTAGGGCAGCAGGCCGCCCGCCTCGAGGAACGCCTTGGCGAAGTCGCTGAGGGGCACGAAGGTGAAGGTGGCGCCCGTCTCCGCCACGTGGAGCACGCCCGCCTCCAGGTCCAGGCGGAGGGTCTGGCCCGCCTGAACCGCGGCCACGGCCTCGGGGCACTCGAGCACCAGGAAGCCGTTGTTCACGGCGTTGCGGAAGAAGATGCGGGCGTAGCTGGACGCGATCACGGCCTTCACCCCAGCGCCTCGGAGGGCCCAGATGGCGTGCTCGCGGCTGGAACCACAGCCGAAGTCCTCGCCGGCCACGATGAAATCGCCGGGCTGGACCCGGTTCACGAAGTCCGTGTCGATGTCCTCCATGGCGTGCTTCGCCAGCTCGGCCTCCTCATGCACGTTGAGGTAGCGGGCGGGGATGATCTCGTCGGTGTTGATGTGGGCGCGGCCGTAGACGTGGGCGCGGCCCTGGAGGACGGTGGGGAGACTCATGGTGGGGGTCCTCAGTAAAGAAAACTACTTACGCGGAGGAGAGCGGAGAAGGGCCGGAGGAAAGCGAAGGGGGAAAGAGAGACAATCAGGAGGGCGTTATGAGGTGTATGGGCTTTCCTCCGCGCACCTCCGGCTTCTCTCCGCTTTCCTCCGCGCTGGTAGTTGCCTTTCATCACACCCCCCACAGCTGCTGCTCTTCGGCAACGGGCTTGGGGAGGAAGTCGCGGGGGTCGGCCAGGGCGCCGGTGATGGCGGTGGCGGCGGCGGTGGCGGGGCTGGCCAGGTACACCTTGGAGGTGGGGTGGCCCATGCGGCCCGTGAAGTTGCGGTTGGTGGTGGAGAGGCAGGTCTCGTCGGCGCCGAGCACGCCCATGTGGCCGCCCAGGCAGGCGCCGCAGGTGGCCGTGGAGATCACGCAGCCCGCCTCGGCGAAGATGTCCATGAGGCCCTCCTTCATGGCCTGCTTCCACACGGTGGTGGTGGCGGGCACGACGATGGCGCGGGTGCCCGCGGCCACCTTGTTGCCCTTGAAGACGGAGGCGGCGATGCGCAGGTCCTCGATGCGGCCGTTGGTGCAGCTGCCGATGTAGACCTGGTCCATCTTCACGGGTGTGGCCTGGGAGATGGGCGTCCCATTGCTGGGCAGGCCGGGCAGGGCCACCATGGGCTCCAGTTGATCCACCCGGATGGTGTGGGTCTGGGCGTACTCGGCGTCCTCGTCGCTCTCAAAGCGGATGCCCCGCTCGGGGGTGCGCTCGGCCAGGTAGGCCTCGGTCACCGCATCCACGGGGAAGATGCCGCTCTTGCCGCCGGCCTCGATGGCCATGTTGGTGATGGTGAAGCGGGCCTCCATGGTGAGGTGGGGCAGAGCGCTGCCGCGGTACTCCATGGCCATGTAGCGGGCCCCGTCCACCCCGATGCGGCGGATGATCTCCAGGATGATGTCCTTGCTGTAGACCCCGGCCTGGGGGGCCCCCTCTAGGTTGAACAGGATGGATTCGGGCACCCGGAACCAGAGCTCCCCGGTGGCCAGGCCCGCCGCCAGGTCCGTGCTGCCCACGCCGGTGGCGAAGGTGCCCAAAGCCCCCATGGTGGTGGTGTGGCTGTCGCCGCAGATGAGGGTCATGCCGGGGTGCACGTGGCCCTGCTCCGGGGCCAAGGCGTGGCAGATGCCGTGGTTTCCGATCTCGTAGTAGCGCTCGATGCCCTGTTCTTCCCGCCACTGGCGCAGGGCTTTGGTGAGCTCGGCGCTCTTGATGTCCTTATTGGGCACGAAGTGGTCGGGGGTCACGAGGATCTTGGTGGGGTCCCACACCTTCGTGATGCCCAGCTTGCGGAGCATCTCCACGGCGGGCGGGGTGGTCACCTCGTGGCAGATCACGAGGTCCAGCTTCGCGTTCACGATCTCGCCCGGGCGCACGGACTCCCGGCCCGCGTGGGCGGCGAGGATCTTCTCGGTGATGGTCATCGGCATGAGTGGGGCCTCGATGAAGGAGCTGATTCACCACCAAGACACCAAGACACCAAGAAAAGCTGATGAGGAGGAGCCGGGGGATGGGGTGAGCGGTTGTTCGTTCGTCTTTGCTTTTCTTGGTGTCTTGGGGTCTTGGTGGTTCTACTTCTGTTATGCGGTGACGGCCTGGCGCGACGCCTTGAGCTGGCGGGCGTGCAGGGCTTTGTTGACGGCGTTCAGGTAGGCGCGGGCGGCGCCTTCGATGATGTCGGTGCTGGCGGCCTTGCCCGTGAGCAGGCTGCCCTCCGCCTCCACCTTCATGAAGACCTCGCCCACGGCGTCGCTGCCCTCGCTCACGGCACGCACCTGGAAGTCGAGGACCTCCCCGCGGATGGAGGTGAGGCCGGCGATGGCGTCCACCAGGGCCGCCACGGGGCCGTCCCCATGGCCGGTGCCACTGGGCTCCTGGTCGCCGTTCCGCAGCTGCACCAGGGCGTGGCTGTACCCCTGGGTGCCCGCCGTGACCTGGGCCAGGCGCAGCTTCCAGGTCTCGGGGATGTCGCTGAGGCCGTCGCGCAGGATGGCCACCAGGTCCTCCTCGAAGACCTCCTTCTTCACGTCGCAGAGCTTGGTGAAGAGCTTGTAGGCCTTCTCCAGCTCGGGCTTGGCCAGCTCGTAGCCCAGCTCCTGGTAGCGCTGGGCCAGGGCGGCGCGGCCGCTGTGCTTGCCCAGCACGATGTGCTGCACTTTCACGCCCACGCTCTCGGGGGTCATGATCTCGTAGGTGGACCGGTTGCGAAGCACGCCGTGCTGGTGGATGCCGCTCTCGTGGGCGAAGGCGTTCTTGCCAACGATGGCCTTGTTGGGTTGGGGATGGACGCCCGTGATGTTGGAGAGCAACTGGCTGCTCTTGGCGATCTCCTCGGTGCGGATCCCGGAAACGTAGGGCAGGCGGTCCTGGCGGACCCGAAGTGCCATGACGACTTCCTCCAGGGCCGCGTTGCCGGCTCGCTCGCCAATGCCGTTCACCGTGCATTCCACCTGCCGGGCGCCTGCCTCGATGGCGGCGAGGCTGTTGGCCACCGCCAGCCCCAGGTCGTTGTGGCAGTGGACGCTGACGACGGCGCGATCGATGTTGGGGACCCGCTCCATGAGGGCTCGGATGAGCTGGAAGTATTCGGAGGGGGTGGTGTAACCCACGGTGTCGGGGATGTTCACGGTGGTGGCCCCGGCCTCAATGACGGCCCCGATGACCTGGCAGAGGTAGTCGGGGTCGGTGCGGGTGGCGTCCTCGGCACTGAATTCCACGTCGGTGAAGCGGGCCCGGGCGTGGCGCACGCCGGCCACGGCCATGGCCAGGGCCTCCTCCCGGCTGATCCGAAGCTTGTGTTCCAGGTGGATGTCCGAGGTGGCGAGGAAGGTGTGGATCCGGGGGTGGGCGGCCTCCTTCAGGGCCTCCCAGGCGCGGTCGATGTCGGCGGGCAGGGCCCGGCAGAGTCCCGCCACGATGGGGTGCTGCAGGGCCCGGGCGATGGCCCGCACGGCTTCGAAGTCGCCTTCGGAAGCCACGGGGAAACCCGCCTCGAGGACGTCCACGCCCAGCTTCTCCAGTTGCAGGGCCATGCGGAGCTTCTCCTCCAGGTGCATGGAGCAGCCGGGGGACTGTTCCCCGTCGCGGAGGGTGGTGTCGAAGATTCGGATGCGAGCTGGGCCCATCACGGACTCCCTTGGGCTCCAGGCTAGGGAGGGGTGATGATTTTCAAAAATGATTAAAACTGACAAATAGATCAGAAAAATTAATAATGAGGTGTCCGGGGGCCGCCATGGAATTCGATCAGCTGAGCTTCTTCCTGGCCCTCGTGGAGGAGGGGAACTTCTCCCGGGCGGCGGAACGGGTGGGGCGCACGCAACCCGCGCTGAGCCTGGCCCTAAAGCGGTTGGAGGAGGAGCTGGGTGAGCGGCTCCTGGATCGGACGCCCCGGAAGGTGGTGCCCACGGAGGCGGGCAGGCTCCTCCAGAACTACGCCCATCGGCTGCTCTTCCTGCGGGAGGAGGCCCAGACGGCCATCGGCGAAATGCGGGGCCTCCTGCGGGGGCGCCTGCGCATCGGCGCCAACGAGAGCACCTCCCTCTACCTGTTGCCGGAGCTGCTGGTGGCCTTCCGGCAGGCCCATCCGCACATCAAGGTGGAGGTGTTCCGCAGCACGTCGGAGCAGATCCCCCGGCAGGTGCTCGAGTACGGTCTGGATGTGGGGTTCATCTCCTTCGATCCCGGAACGGCGGGCGTGGACAGCGACCTCATCCATCGGGATCCCTTGGTGCTCGTGGTGCCGCCGAAGCACCCGCTCTCCCGGCGTAAGGAGGTCCGGGTGGAGGAACTGGGGGCAGAGACCTTTGTGGCCCACAACGCCCGTACGCCCGCCCGCACGCGCCTGGTGGATTTCTTCGCCGCCCACCGCACGCCCCTCAACATCGCCGTGGAACTATCCACGATCGAGACCATCAAGGCCTTCGTGATCCGGGGCGCGGGGCTGGCCATCCTGCCCCGCATGAGCGTGGCGGACGCCATCGCCTCCCGGCAGCTGAAGGAGCTGCGCATCCGCGACATGGCCATCGAGCGGGCCATCCGCGTCGTCCACCGGCCCGAGGCGGACCTGAGCCATGCGGCCCAGGCCTTCCTGGGCCTTGTGCGGAAGCAGGGGGCGGGCGGCGGGAAGGGCCGCCGCCCTCACTCGTAGCGCAGCGCCTCGATGGGATCCAGCTTGCTGGCCTTGGCGGCGGGGTACATGCCGAAGCCCAGGCCCACGGCGGCGGGCACGAGGAAGGCGGCCCCCAGGGCCCAGAGGGGCACGCTTCCCATCTGTTTGAGTAGGAGCTGGCTCAGGAGGCTGCCCATGGTGAGGCCCAGGGCGAGGCCGATGAGGCCACCCACGAGGCAGAGCAGGGTGGCCTCGATGAGGAACTGGGTCAGGATGTTCCAGCGCCGGGCGCCCAGGGCCTTGCGGATGCCGATCTCCCGGGTCCGCTCCGTGACGCTCACGAGCATGATGTTCATCACCCCGATACCGCCCACGAGGAGGCTGATGGAGACCATCCCTCCAGCTGCGAGCATGAGGCTGCCCGTGAGCTTCTCCACCATCTCCACCTGCTTCTGGTTGGTGGAGAGGTCGAAGTTGTCCACGTCGTCGCCCCGCAGGCCCCTCACGCGGCGCAGGCTCAGGCGGAGCAGCTCCTCCGCCTCGGCGGGGGGCAGGGTGGGCTCCACCTGCAGGCGGTAGCTGATGTTGTCCAGCATCCAGGGCTGCATGAATTCCTTGAAGCTGCCGAAGGGCACGTAGACCTCGTTGTCCGGGCCCCAGCTGGCCTCGTCATCCTGCGGCACGAAGGGCATGTCGCCCTGTTTCCGGAGCACGCCCACCACCTCCGCGGTCTGGCCGTTGAGGGTGAAGGTGCGGCCCAGGGCCTTCTCCAATCCCAGCTCCTCGGCGATGCGGGCCCCCAGCACCACCACCGGGGCCCGGGTGCTGCGGTCCGTGGCGGTGAAGGGACGGCCGTCGGCGAGCTTGAGGTTGGCGAGGTCCAGGCCCTGCTCCCCGATGGCGTGGATCAGCACGCGGCGGGTCACGTCCCCGGCCTTCGCGGTATTGCGGCCCCAGATGTACATGTCCGGGGAGGCCGTCCTCACCTGGGGCACCATCTCCCGCAGGTCTCGGATGGTCTCGGCGTCCAGGGGCTGGCGCTTGACCTTCTTGCCCGCGCGCCAGGCTTTGTTGGACATGCCGGGGCTGAGGAAGAAGGTGAGGCTCCCCTCCTGGTTCACGTCCGCCATGATGCGGGCCTCGAGGCTCTTCGTGAGGTTCACCACGGTGATGACGGAAGTGACGCCGATGATGATGCCGAGGGTCGTCAGCACCGAACGGAGGCGGTGGGCCCAGATGCTCTGGAGGGCCGCCCGCAGCTGCTCCAGGGCCTGGGTGGACCAGCCCGTCACTTGGCAGCCCCGGGCTTGGCGAGCTTCACCCTCTTCCCGGAGGTCAGGGTGGCCATGCCCTTGGCGGGGCCCGTGACGATCTGCTCGCCTTCCTTCAGGCCCTCCAGCACCTCCGCCTGGCGGCGGGTGGAGGCGCCCAGCTTCAGCACCCGCTCCTCCACCACGCCGTCCTTCACGACGAAGACGGCGGTGCGGCTGCGCGCCACGAGGCCGAGGCCACCGCTGCGGTCCTCCCGCTCGAGGATGGACTGGAGGGGTACGGTGAGGGCCTGCTTGATCTCGCTGGCCAGCACGGCCACTCTCGCGCTCATCCCCGGACGCAGGCGGTCCAGATCCGCGCGGTTCCCTTCGAGCTGGACCCGCACCTTGTAATTCTGGGCCTCCTGGCTGCTGCTCATGCCATTGGACTGGGTGCGGTCCACGCTGTTGGCCACGTTGAAGACCTTGGCCTGGAAGACCATGCCGGGCAGGGCGTCCACCTGCACCTCCGCGGGCTGACCGGCCCGGAGCTTGGAAACCTCCAGTTCGCCCACCTTGGCCTCGGCAAGCATCTCGCCCATGTCCGAGATGACCATGAGGGTGGCGCCAGCGATGTTGGTCTGCCCGGCGATGGCCATTTCGCCTTTTTCGGCCTTGAGCCCCGTGACGCGGCCCGTCATGGGGGCGCGGAGCACGGTCTTGTCCAGGGCGTCCTGGGCGAGGGCCACCTGGGCCTGGGCTTGCTGCACGGCCACCTTGGCCCGCTGGAGGGCGATGTCGGCGGTGTCCCGGGTGAGCTTGGCATCCTGGAACTGGTCCACGGAGATGAGGCTCTGCTTGAAGAGGATCTCCTGACGCTGGAAGGTGGCGTCCTGCTTCTTGAAGGTGGCCTCGGCGTTGTCCTGGTCCTGGCGGGCCATGCGCAGGCCGAGCTCGGCCCGGTTGAGGTCCTGTTTGAAGCGCTCCTGATCGAGGGTCACGAGGAGGTCGCCGGCCTTCACCGTCTGCCCGTCCTTCACGTGGATGACCTTGATCTCGCCCGTGACGGTGGTACCCACGTTCACCTTCGTGAGGGCCTGGATCTCCCCGTTGGCGGAGACGCTCTCCCGCAGGTCCTGGCGACGCGCGGGCTCCGTGGTGAAGGCCACTTCGCCTTCACTGGAGCCGCCGAAGGCCTTCCAGCCCACGAGCCCCGCCACAAGCAGGGCGCCGCCGAGGATCATCCAGGTTCTGCGTTTCATGGGCACGTCCAGGCTTGGCCCAGGACGGAGGGACGCCTGGGTCGGGGGTTGATGCCTTCATTGTGCGGGAAAGTCAGTTTGGGTTCATGGCAATGCGAAGGGGGGTTCCGGGACCCCCCTGGGGACTTCGGGATTCGCGCCGCGAGGATCCTAGGGCAGCGGCGTACCGATCGGGAAGAGGCCCGACAGGTAGAGTTCCAGGATGGTGAAGCCCTTGGCGTTGGGCCGGATGGTGTTCGCGACGGTGCCATCGCTGATGCTCAGGCCATGGTCGGTCTTCCAGGCATCGGGGATCCCGTCCTTCACAGTGCTGACGATGGGGGTGCCTGCATCCAGGACGGGGAGGGTTCCCGGGGAGGCGATGAGGGTCGTGGGGCTGGTAGATGGCGTCTGGATGTAGGCGAGGATGCGCGCATCCAGGGCATCGCGGTTGAAGACCCAGGACCCGTCCGGCTGCAGTCGCTGGGAGGCGCCCACGGTGGGCAGCAGGAGCCGCTTCAGGTCCTCCTTCACGGTGAGTGGCGTGATGGTGATGGGCCACCCGTTGAGAGTGGCGGGGATGGTGGGGGCGGTGGCCTTGTAGGCGGTGCTGACCGGGTTGTTGTCGAGCTGGCTGTTCTCGCTGGAGGCGATCCGGAGCATGGAATTGAAGTTGTCCAGGGAACCGGTGGGGTTGCTGCGGCCGAAGTTGTTGGCCATGTAGATCTGGGCGGTGCCGCCGGGAATGATGTTGTTCTCGTTGTGGGCCACGGTGTCGGCCCAGCGGATCTCGGCCTTGGTGGTGGTGGCCTTGATCCCCGCATCGATGCCATCCCACACGTTGCCGATGATGTCGAATTGCGTTCCGCCCCGGATCAGACCGGCGTAGCTGTAGCCGAAGACGTAGTTGTTGATCCAGCGGCCGTACTTGAGGTTGGTGTAGGGCAGCCGGTGGTCGATGCTGGCCTGCACGTTGTGGTGGCCGTCCCAGCTGGAGACATCCAGGTTGGCCTGCCCCATGTTGAAACCGCCGATGAGGAAGCCCGTGCTGTGAGCCGCCAGGGACTCGGCGTCCAGGCACCAGGAGAGGGTGTTCCGCTGGACGCCGCTATCCGACCAACAGGACACGGCCTTGTTCTGGTCCCACTGGAAGGAGCAGTGGTCGATGACCACGTCGTTGGGCGTGGGCATGGAGATGGTGATGCTGGAGAGGCCCTGGAGGGACGTGTTGACGGGCGCGACCCCAGGTCGGAACCGCAGGTAACGGAGGATGGTGTTGCCGCCCAGGTACATGAGCGCACCGCCATTGCCGAAGGTTCCGTCGCCGATGATCTGGATGCCGCCACCGGGCGCCGTCTGGCCTGCGATGGTGAGGTTGGGGGGCACCGGGTAGATCGTGGAGTGCAGCGTGATGGTGCCGCCCACGGAGAACACGATGGTGCGGGCCCCGGTCTTCGTCATGGCGTCCCGCAGGGAGCACACCGGCCCGTTGGGCCCGTTCCACGGGACGGCACCGGAGTTGATGGTGTCCTCCAGGGTGTTGACGGTGTAAACCACGCCGCCCCGACCGCCGGTGGCGCCACAACCCATGCCCTCGCAGCCGGGGAAGGCCGCCGGGAGCCCGAGATCTACGCCGGGATTCACCACCAGGCTCACGGTGCTGGATTTCGTGGCGTCGGCCACGGAAGTCGCCTTCAGGGTGTGGGTCCCGCTCGTCTTGGGGGCGGTGTAGGTGGCCGTGTTACCGCTCACGGCGAGGGTGCCCACGGTTGAACTGCCATTCGTGATTCCGTCCACGCTCCACACGGTGCCGGTGTTGGAGGTGCCGCTGACGTTGCTTGTGAAGGATAGGGTGCCGGACACGCTGGTCTGAACCGTGCCGGACGGGGACAGCGCGATGGTCACCGGCGCCTGGACCGTGAGGATGGAGAAGCCCGACTTGGTGGGATCGAAGACGCTCGTGGCCGTCACCGTATCGGTGCCTCCGGCCGCGGGAGCCGTGTAAAGCCCTGTGGTGGAGACGGTGCCCAGCTGGGCGGCCCAGGTCACCCCGGTGCCGTAGGAACCGGTTCCGGAGACCGTCACGCTCAACTGGGTCTGCGTGGACGCGGAGAGGGTCAAGCTGCTGGGGCTCACCGTCACCGAGGTCACTGTGGCCGGGGCGGTGACGGTGACGCTGGCGGTGGCGGCCTTGGTGGGATCCTGCACGCTGGTGGCGGTCACCACGTCGCTGCCGGAGGTAGCGGGGGAGGTGTAGACTCCGGTGCTCGTGATGGTGCCCCGTTGAGCGGTCCAGGTGACGGCGGGATTGTAGGATCCGGTGCCCGCGACCGTGGCGGTGAAGGTGGTCTGGGCACTCAGGCCCGTGGCCAGCACCGATGGGCTCACGGAGACGGAGGTCACCGCGGGTGGTGCGGTGACGGTGATGCTCGCCGTCGCGGCCTTGGACGGGTCTTGCACGCTGGCGGCCGTCACCACGTCGCTCCCCGTGGTGGCCGGGGCGGTGTAGAGGCCCGCGCTGGTGATGGTGCCCCGTTGGGCCGTCCAGGTGACGGCAGAACTGTAGGCGCCCGTGCCGGTGATCGTGGCCGTGAAGGCCTGCTGGGCCCCGGTGTTCAGACTGGTGGTGGAGGGGGTCACGGCCACGGAGGTCACCGTGACGGGCACGGTGATGCTGAGGCTGGCAGTGGCGGTCTTGGTGGTGTCCTGGGTGCTGGTGGCGGTCACCGTGTCACTGCCTCCAGTGGTGGGGGCGGTGTAGAGGCCGGTGCTGGTGATGGTGCCCCGCTGGGCGGTCCACCGCACCGAGGCGCTGTAGGTCCCCGTGCCGGTGACGGAGGCCGTGAAGGTGGCCTGGCTGCCCGTGGTCAGGGCAGCTGTGGTCGGGTTCACGGTCACGGCGGTGATGGTGCTGGGGACCGTGATGGTGAGACTGGCCGTGGCGGCCTTGGTTGGATCCTGGGTGCTGGTCGCGGTCACCGTATCGCTGCCGCCGGTGGCCGGCGCGGTGTAAAGACCGGTGCTGGTGATGGTCCCCCGCTGGGCGGTCCAGGCCACGGCCGAGCTGTAGGTGCCGGTGCCCGTCACCGTGGCCGTGAAGGTGGTCTGGGTGCCGGTGTTCAAGCTGGCGGTGGTCGGGCTGAGCGCCACGGCGGTCACGGAGTTGGGGGCGGCCACCGCGACGGTGGCCGTCGCCGACTTGGTGGGATCCTGCACGCTGGTGGCGGTCACGGTGTCGCCGCCGGTCGTGGCGGGGGCGGTGTAGAGCCCCGTCGTGCTGACAGTACCCCGCTGGGCGCTCCAGGTGACGGCGGAGCTGTAGGATCCCGTGCCAGCGACCGAGGCGGTGAATTGGGTCTGAGCTCCGGTGGTGACACTGGGGGAGGACGGGCTCACCGCGATCGAAGTGATGGAGGCTGGAACGACGATGGTGAGGGCCGCCGTGCCCGCCCGGGTGGGATCCTGGACGCTGGTGGCCGTCACCGAGTCGCTGCCCCCGGTGGCGGGCGCGGTGTAGAGTCCCGCGCTGGTGATGGTGCCCCGTTGGGCGCTCCAGGTCACCGCGGAGCTGTAGGCCCCCGTGCCGGTCACCGACGCGCTGAAGGTCCCCTGGGTGCCGACATTCAAGGTCGCGGTGCCGGGACTCACGGTGACGGCGGAAATGGTGGCCGGCACGTAGATGGTGAGGGTGGCCGAGGCCGTCTTAGTGGGATCCGCGACGCTGGTCGCCACCAGGAGGTGGCTGCCGGCCGTGGCGGGGGCCGTGTAGGCGATGGTCGTGCCGGATCCGGACAGGGTGCCGGTGGCGCTGGTGCCCGTGGCCAGGCCATCAATGGTCCAGGTGACGCTGGTGTTGGTCGCGTTGGTGACGGTGGCGGTGAACCCCTGGGAGGCTCCCACGGCCAAGGTCGCGGACGTGGGGCTGAGGGTGATGCCCACGGCGGCCTTGGGAGCCTTCACCCGGATCTGGGTGGAGGTGTTCTTCGTGGAATCGGCCTGACTCACGATGAGGATGGTGTGGATGCCCTCGGTGTCCGGAGCCGTGTAGGTGACGGTATTTCCGCTGCCGCTGATGATGCCCACGGTGGTGTTGCCGTTGGGGATCCCGTCGACGCTCCAGGTGACCGTCGTGTCCGTGGAGCCCGTGACGGAAGCGGTGACCGAGACCGAGTCCCCGGCGGTCACTTCCGTGGCGGAGGGATGTAGCTGCACGGCGATGTTGCCCGAGGGCGCCGCGACCGTGGCGGCCGCGCCCCCGCCGCCGCTGCAGGCGATGAAGGAACAGACCACCCCGATGGCCAGGATGCCCAACAAGCGAACCTGAATACTCCCAGCATGCATGGGAGCTCCTTCACGCCATGGAAGGGGTGATCGGCCCGAGGTCGGGCGGGTCATTGCTTTTTCAACTTATTCCCTTCCCGGGAAATCGCCATGGGGCCAACCGCACACCGGCTGGAAATATCCAATCAGGTAGCGGTGGCCCTGCATGATCGGCCTAAAAGCCCGAGGATATTGGGGAGCGAGTGGGCCGGAAGTGCCTGGATCACTCGTAGCGCAGGGCGTCGATGGGATCGAGCTTGCTGGCTTTGGCGGCGGGATAGAGTCCAAAGATGAGGCCGATGGCGGCAGGCACCGCGAAGGCGCTGATGAGGGCCCACAGGGGGATACCGCCCACGGTGCCCAGCAAGGCCTTGCCGATGGCGGCGCCCAGGGCGTAGCCCACGCCGATGCCGATGGCGCCGCCCAGCACGGAGAGGAGGGCCGCCTCGATGAGGAACTGCAGCATCACGTCCCGGCGCTTGGCGCCCACGGCCTTGCGCACGCCGATCTCGCGGGTGCGCTCGGTGACGCTCACCAGCATGATGTTCATGATGCCGATGCCGCCCACCAGGAGGGCGATGCTCACCATGCCGCCGGCCACGGCCGTGATGGCGCCCATGATGCTGGAGACGATCCCGGCGATCTGCTTCGGACTGAACACCTTGAACCCCTCGGGTTCGCCGTTCTTCAGGCCCTTGATGCGGCGCAGGGCCTCCGTGAGCAGGTCGGCGCCGTCGTCCACGTTGATGCGGGGATCCACGCGGGCCTGGAAGATGAGCTGCTTGCGCTGCTGATCCGTGAGGGTGGCGCGCCCCGTGGTGAGGGGGATGACGACGTTGCTGTCGGGGTCGTTGCCCAGGCTGGAGCCCTGCTCCTCCAGCACGCCGATGATCTCCAGGGCCATCTGCGGGGTCTGGATGATGCGGCCCAGGGGATGGTCCTTGATGCCCAGCTTCTCCAGCACCCGCGGCCCCACGATGGCCACCTTGCTGGCCAGGCGGTTGTCGGAGGGCACGAAGTTGCGACCGGCGGTGAGGTTGATGGCGTTGAGCTCCAGGTAACTCTCATCCGTCATGATGAGGTTCACGTTGGCGGTCTTGCCGGAGGCCTTCACCTCGCTGCCGTTGAAGTAGAGGGGCGTCATGGTGGTGAGTACGGGCACCATGCGCTGCAGGGCCTTCATGTCCTCCATGTAGAGGTCGCGGTTCTTGATCTTGGTGAACTCGCTGTAGGGCATGTCCGTGGGGAAGACGGGCCGCACGATGAGGGTCTGGCTTCCGGCCTTCTCGATCTGCTTGAGCACGCTGCCCTGGAGCCCCTGGATGAGGCTCACCACGACGATCACGGCGGCCACGCCGATGATGATGCCGAGGGTGGTGAGCCCCGAGCGGAGCTTGTTCGCGCGGAGGCTCTTCAGCGCCGCGACGAGGGGCTCCCGAACATCCATGGTCACTTCTTCCCCTTCTCGAGGGTCGCCGCCAGATCCGCATCGCTGCGGGCCTTCAGCTGGACGGAGGCCTTGTCCTTCAGTTCCTTCAGTTTGCGGAGCGGCCCCGTGAGCACCTGGTCACCCTCGGCCACGCCTTCCAGCACCTGGATGAATTGGGTGCTGGCGATCCCGGTGCGGACTTCACGTTCCTGAGCATGCCCCCCCTTGACCACCATGACGACGGTCCGGGTGGGCGGTGCCAGCAGGCCCTTCTGCCGGGCCTCCTCGAGGCTGCCCTCGCGCTCCAGGACGGATTGCAGGGGCACCTGCAGCACCGCTTTGGCCTCGCTGGTGAGGATCACGGCGCGGGCGCTCATGCCGGGGCGGAGCTTGGGGATGTCCTCCGTCTTCATGTCGAGCATCACCTTCACCTTGTAGAGGTTGGCATCCTGGCCCGTCTTCTCGGCGCCGGTGGCCACTTCGACCACGGTGCCCGGGAACACGCGGCCCGGCAGGGCCTCCACGGCCACCTGGGCCGTCTGGCCCACCTTGGTGCGCACCACCTCGCCCTCGCTCACCTTCACTTCCGCGAGGATCTGGCTCATGTCGCTGATGACCATGAGGGTGGCGCCCGGGAGGTTGGACATGCCGGGGATGGCGGTCTCACCCTGCTCCGCCTTGAGGCTGGTGACGCGGCCGCTGATGGGCGCCTGGAGGGTGCACTTGGAGAGCCCATCCCGAAGGCCCGCGAGGTTGGCCTCGCTCTGGGTCACGTTGGCCTTGGCGGCGGCGGCGCTCAGGTCGGCGCTTTCCCGGGCGAGGCCCGCCTGTCGGTAGTCCTCATCGCTCACGAGTTTCTGGTGGAAGAGCGCTTCCATGCGGGTGAAGGTCTCGGCGGCGCGCTTGCGGCCCGCCTCCAGGCGCTCGGCATCCTTCCGGGCGGCATCCAGGGCGGCCTGGCCCTGGATGAGGGCCTGCTTCAGGCGCTCGGGATCGATGGTGACAAGGAGATCTCCCCGGCGCACATCCTGCCCGTCGACCACGTGGAGCTTCTTGATCTCACCCATGACCGTGGTGCCCACGTTGATCTGCACCTTCGCGCGGATCTCGCCGGAGGCGGTCAGGGTTTCCCGGATGTCGCCCCGGAGGACCCTGTCCCAGGAAAACCGGTCGGATTCGTCCCGGGGGCCGCCGGTGAGGAGGCCGGCGATCACCAAGACGGCGAGCAGCGCGCCACCCCCGAGGAGCAAGTGCTTCTTCTGCATGGGGCCTACTTCGCGAAGATGATCTTGAAGCCCGCCTGGAAGAGGACGAGCAGGAAGGTGCAGATCACCGCGCCAGCGGGCTTGAGCCGGAGGAGGTGCCGGAAGGCGAGGTAGCTCAGGCACCAGGTGGCGATGGCGAAGATATCCAGGGCGAAGAAGGCGGCCACGGCCTTGGGGTGCTCCGCGGGCAGGAAGTAACCCAGGGACGTGGGGGTCAGCTTCTCGGGGGTGAGACCGCCCACGGGACGGAGCAGGGCCATCACGATCATGAGGAAGCCATGCACGAGGCCGATGAGCGAAGGCACGGACGCGGCGCTGAGCGCCTGCTCGTAGCTGGGGGAATCGCCTTCGGCGGTGCCCTTGCCCACGAGCCAGTAGAAGAACCCCATGAGGGCGGCCATGACCCAGGGGGCGATCACCGCACCGAGGATGCCGAAGGGCACGATGAACTTCTTCTGCATGTCGATGATCGTGTCGATCTGCGCGGCGGACACATTGGGATTCCGCTCGAGCATCGGGCGCATCATGGCATCGGCGTCCACCTTCAGGCCCCACACGAGGGTCACGAGGATGCCGAGCACGCAGAAGCTGATGACCGCGGGCACCCAGGAGGGGGCCTGGCGGAGCTTCTGGAAGAGGGCGGTGGGTTCCGTGAAGACGCCCATCACCTGCTCAAGGAAGCTGGGGGGTTTGGGCGCGGGCGCGGCGGCGCCACCTCCGTAGAGCGGGGCTTCGGGCGTGGAGTAGGGGTTCTCGGCCATGGGCGTGCCTCCGGGATCAAGGATCTGGGGTCCATGATGCGCGCACGGCGGGTCCACCGGAGGGATTCCGGTGAACGGCAAGGGGCTCCCGGCGAACGGGGATGGGCCAGGGGTTACCGGGTGGGCTCGACCTTCACCTGGAGGATTCGGGTGCCTTCCATGCGGAGCACCACGAGGGTGGCGCCCTCCACGGCCACGCGGTCCTGGGGCTTGGGCACGCGGCCGAGCCGGGCCATGACGAGGCCCCCGATGGTGTCGAAGCCTTCGTGCTCCCACGTGAGGGAGAGGGGGGAAGCGACGTCGTCCACGTGGGCCTGTCCGCTCACGAGCAGGCTGCCATCGGCCAGGGCCTGGATCTCCGTGGCGCCCTCGTGCTCGTCCCGGATCTCGCCGAAGACCTCCTCGAGCAGATCCTCCATGGTCACGAGGCCGGACACGGCGCCGAACTCATCCACGACCATGGCGAGCTGGGCCCGCTGGCGCTGCATCTCCTTCATGAGCTCCGACACCGGCTTGCTCTCGGGCACGAAGAGGGCTGGCTTGCACAGATCCCGGGCCCGACGCGGGTCCTGGTCGGGCAGCTGCATGAGGTCCTTGAGCAGGAGGAGGCCATGGATGGTGTCGATGGAGCCGTTGAACACGGGCAGTCGGGCGTGCCGGCTCTTCATGAAGGCCTGCCAGGCCTCCGGCACCGTGGCCTCGCCACTGAGGGCGACGACGCGGGTGCGGGGCGTCATCACCTCGCGCACCACCGTATCGCCGAAGCTCACCACGTTGCGGATCAGCTCGGAGTCGGACTCTTCGAGGATGCCCTCGGCCTCACCCTCTTCGATGAGGGCCGTCACCGCGTCTTCGCTGGCCGGTTCATCCTCCCCATCCCGCGCCTTCTCGGCCTCCGCGCGACGCCGTTCCAGGCGGCGGGCCAGGGGCGACAACAGGAGGTCGAAGAGGGGGTGGATGGGCGCGTAGAGGGGCCAGAGCCGGGCCAGCCAGCGGCCGGGCTCCTGAGCGGTGAGTAGCGTGGGCAGGGCCATGTCCAGGCCCCAGAGGAAGGCCAGGGTGATGACGGCGAGGCTGCCCCAGCCGCCGGGGATGGCGGGCTTCAGGGGCCAGCTGAGCACCAGCAGGGCCACCAGCAGGAACTGGGTGATGAGGGAGAGGCCCATGCCCAGCACCTGGGGGCGCTCCAGCAGGGCCGCCAACTCCGGGTCCCGGATCGCTTCCTCCTCCAGCAGGCGACGCCGCTGCAGGCTCGTGAGCGCGTGGTGGGCACTCAGCATCATGGCCAGGGCGCTCCGGTACAGGAGCAGACCGATCAGGAGGGCGATGAGCCAGGTCGGGGTACTGGGGCTGGGGTCCACGGGGACAGTTTAGCGGAGTGCCGTGGAAAAGGCCTGGACACAGAGGACACGGAATTCCACAGAGGACACGGAGAAAAGCTGAAGAACCAGAGGCAGGTGGCGATCTACCTTCGCTTCAGTTCTCCTCGTTTTTCTTCTGTGTCCTCCGTGGATTTCCGGGTCCTCTGTGTCCCACCTGCTTTGAATCCCTGGGTCGCACCCTACCGTCCCCGCATCTGCTCCGCCCGCTTGGCCCGGGCTTCCGGTGTCACCACCCGGCCGAGGCGGGCCTCTTCGCGGAAGACCTCCTCGGGATCCCGGGGCAGGCCGTCGGACGTGGGGGGCAGGCCCTTGCGCTCCCGGGCGGCGGGCAGGAAGGGGTAGGGTTCCCGGGCCAGCTCGGGGCTCTGGAGGAGGAAGCGGAAGGTGAGCCAGCCGCCGGCGATGAAGTTGAGGGCCAGCACCGCGAGGCCCGCCCGCTGGAGGGCGCGCATGCGGGGGAAGTCCTTGCGGACCTTCTGCCAGGCCACGCCGGCCCACAGGTTGAGCCCGATGATCGTGGCCACCAGGAAGGCCGTGATGCCCCAGCCCTGGGTGTTCCAATCCCAGCCCGTGCGGCCGATGACGAAGGGCGTCATGAGCAGACCGTAGATGAGGTTCAGGTGGAGCATGTAGATCAGCAGGCTCTCCCGGCCGGCGGCCTCCACGGGGTTGGGCCCCGGGAGCTTGGGTCGGAAGGGATCCAGGAGGCCCAGCAGGGCGCCGCCCATGCAGATCCAACCCAGGCGCTCCGCGATGGAGGGCAGGGTGGTGTTGTGCAGGCTCGTGAGCTCGCTCCAGGTGAAGCCGTTCAGCATCCAGGTGCCACCGGGCGTCTGCTTCCAGGTGCCGGCCCAGATCCAGCCGTGCTTGCGCCAGGCGCCCCAGAGCATGAGGGCGAGGCCCAGGCCCAGGAGGGCGAAGAGGAAGCGGGCCTCCGTCCAGCGGGCCCGGGGCTCGCCGGCCTCGCCCACTCCTTCGGCCCGGAAGAACCGGTAGGCCCCCCCGAGGAAGGCGCCGAAGCTCACGAAGGACAGCCAGGGGAAGAGGGGGAAGAGGGCCTTGAGGCCATGGTGGTCGTTGCCGTTCAGCAGGCCGCGCAGGGGCAGCCAGACGCCCTCACCTACGCCCTTGATCCACAGGGTGGGGCTCACGAGGGCCACGAAGAGGGCGAGGCCCAGGGCCGCCCAGGTGAAGCGCCGGGCCGTGCCCAGGGTGCGGGCCAGGGCCTGGAGGATGAGGAGGCTGTAGACCGTGCACTGGAGCACGTCGATCTTCAGCAGCTCCCGCATCTTGGCGGGGGTGGCGAGCACCGTCCACTCGGCCAGGGTGAGGCCCGGTGCGTGGAGGAGGTAGGCGCAGAGGAGGATGAAGCCCAGCCGCTTGGCCGTGTCCGGCCAGAACGGGCGGAGGGTGCCGTCGGGGCGGAAGGTGGAGAGCACGAGGGCGAAGCCGGCGCACAGGAGGAAGCTGGGGGCCACGAGTCCGTTCACGTAATTGAGCCACTCGGGGCGCAGGTCCAGCCGGAGCCACGTGTTCACCACGTGGACCTCGATCATGACGATCACCGCCAGGCCCCGGAGGAGGTCCACCCATTGGCAGCGTTTCGAGGGGCTCAGGTCGGTCCAGAGGCCGGAAGTCATGGGCATCCTTGGGTAATAGACCAGCTTAGATTATCGGGATCCTCCCAACGGGACCCAGGTCACGCCTGGAGGGGCCCCGGCAGGCCCCACAGCCCGCCCCTGGGCGGTTCAAGGGCCATGACGGGCCTGTTACAGTGGGGCCATTGCCAAAACCTAAGACAGGGTTCCGGAGGCTCCTCCATGGGTGGTTTGTTCGTCAAAAAAGACCTGGCCCGGCTCATTGCCGATGCCAACGACCCCAACGCCGGTGAAGGCGGTCACGGGGGCGGCACCCTCAAGCGCCACCTGGGTGCCTTCAACCTGACCATGCTGGGCATCGGCGCCATCATCGGCGCCGGCATCTTCTCCCTCACGGGCACCGCCGCCGCCAACTACGCGGGCCCCGGCATCGTGTACAGCTTCATCATCGGCGGCATCCTCTGCGCCTTCGCCGGCCTCTGCTACGCCGAGATGGCTGCCATGATCCCCGTGGCCGGCTCTGCCTACGCATACTCGTACGCCACCATGGGCGAGTTCATCGCCTGGATCATCGGCTGGGACCTCGTGCTCGAGTACGCCTTCGGCGCCGTGACCGTGAGCGCCGCCTGGTCGGGTTACCTCTACTCCATCCTTCACAAGACCCTGGGCATCAACCTGCCTGACGCCCTCATCCGGCTCACCAAGGGACCCTGGGAAATGGTGACCCTCAATGACGGCAGCAGCATCCACGGCGTGTGGAACGTGCCCGCATCCGTCATCGCCCTCGTGGTCGCCTCGATCCTCTACAAGGGGATCAAGGAGAGCGCCTCGGTGAACAACGTCATCGTGATCATCAAGGTCACGATCGTCATCGTGTTCATCGCCCTCGGCATCAGCATGATCAGCGGCTCCAACCTGCACGTGAACGCGGCCGGCAGCACCCTCACCTCCCTCGTGCCCGCCCAGGAAGTCGTCGGTGGCGTGCACCGCTACGGCTGGTTCAACGGCGGTGTCCTCACCGGTGCCGGCGTGGTGTTCTTCGCCTACATCGGCTTCGACGCCGTGAGCACCACGGCCCAGGAAGCCAAGAACCCCAAGCGCGACCTGCCCATCGGCATCATGGCCTCGCTCGTGATCTGCACCATCCTCTACATCCTCGTGGCCCTCACCCTCACGGGCGTGGTGCCTTACAAGCAGCTCGGCGTGCCCGACCCCATCGCCGTGGGCATCGACAAGATCGTGGAGCTGCGCGGCTGGACCCCTTACGCCCAGAAGATGTTCACGTTCGTGATCAAGCTGGGCGCCATCAGCGGCCTGACCTCCGTGATCCTCGTGATGATGATGGGCCAGACCCGTGTCTTCTACGCCATGAGCAAGGACGGCCTGCTGCCCTGGTTCGGCACCGCCCACCCCAAGTTCGGCACGCCCCACGTGGCCACCGTGCTCACGGGCATCTTCGTGGCCCTCTGCGGCGGCCTCATGCCCATGAGTCTCGTGGGTGAGCTGGTGTCCATCGGCACCCTGCTGGCCTTCGTGCTCGTCTGCATCGGCGTGCCCATCCTGCGGGTGAACAGCCCCGAGATCGAGCGCCCCTTCAAGGTGCCCGGCGGCATGGTCGGTGCCTGGGTCATCGGCCTCGCCGGAGCGAGCGCCTGTGCCTGGGTGATGAGCGGTCTCCCCAAGGACACCTGGCTCCGCCTCATCATCTGGCTGTTCATCGGGTTCGTGATTTACTTCGGCTACGGCCAGAAGCACAGCAAGCTGCGCAACGCCTAGCGCCATGCCGTTCCGACTCAAGCTCCCCGGCCTCGCCGGGGAGCTTTTTGTCTGCCGCGGGTGTCTGCACCCGGTGGGAGTCGGGGGGGAAGCGGGACTCTGCGCCCGTTGCTGGGATGGCCTCGTGCCCCTGCACCCCGACCGCTGCCTCCGCTGCGCCCTGCCGCACCTGGACAACGCTTGCCCCGATCCCGTGGCTTGGGAGCGGGGCGATGCGCTCTGGGATTACCACGGGGGGCGGCCGCCCCTGGGCGCCCTCCTGCTGCCCGGCCTGAAGCAGGGCGACCTGGGCTGGCGCGAGGCGCTGCTGAGGCGCACCAACGAAGCCCCGCTCCCGGATTGGATCAGGGACTGCGATGCGGTGGTCCCCGTGCCCACCCATCCGTGGCGGCGCTGGCGGCGGGGCTTCGACCTGGCCGCGGATCTGGCCTGGCTCGTGGGCCGCCGTGCGGGATTGCCCGTGCTCACCCCCCTGCGCAAGGCCTGGCGGGCCCCGGCCCAGGCGGAACGCACGGAGGGGGCGCGCCGGCGCCTGCCCCGCAAGGCCTTCCGCCTCGTGGATCCGGAGGTGGTGGCGGGCCGGAAGCTCCTGCTGGTGGACGACGTGTGGACCACGGGCACCAGCCTGCTGCGGTGTGCGCAGGCCCTGGCGGTCGGCGGCGCCGAGGTGCGGGTCTGGACCCTCTTTCGGGCCACCTGAGGCATCCTCGCGGAGCGATGGAAATGTCGGGTTGAGTTCAGGTACCGGCCCGGGGCAGACTGGGCCCTCCCCCCCCTTGGAGTTCGCATGCTTCGGCACTTCCTGACCTTCTGTCTGGTGCTTCCGGCCCTTGTCGCACAGGAAACCTCGGTGTCGGGCCGTGTGCTCGGACCCGAGGGCAAGCCCGTTCCAGGCGCGCTGGTGGCCGCCATCCCTGCCAGTGGCGCCTGGCGGGACGCCGCTTCCATGCTGACGGATCCTGCCGGTCGGTTCCGGCTGCCGGTGAAGGCGGGCTCCTACGGGCTGACGGCCACGCTGCCGGGACTGCGGGATGCTTTCCTGGCCAAGGTGGCGCCCAAGGTGGGGCAGGCCCTGACCGACCTCACGCTCCAGATGTCCGCCGGCGGCCACCGTGTCTCAGGCCACCTGGTGGATGGGAAGGGACGCCCGGTGAAAGCGGCGCAGGTGGCCTTCCTGCGGGTCAGCCAGGATGAGGGCGATGCCTTCCTCGCCCACATGAAGGGCAACCGGTTCGAGGCGACCCTGGGGCCCGGCAGCTACCTCGTGGAGGTGAAGGGACCGGGGGACCTCGCCCAGCAGAAGCCCGAGCGCCTGGAGGTGGCCGGGGACGTGGTGGATCGGGAGGTGAAGGTCGGTCGCTTCTCCACCCCTGCGGGGCCCAAGGTGAAGGCCTGGATCAAGGGGCATGGCGTGGCCCTCACCACCCCCGAGGCCGGGCACGGCTCCAAGGACATGGAGCCCCTGCGGGCCATGGTGGGCAAGGCGCAGGTGGTGAGCCTGGGCGAGGCCACCCACGGCACCCGCGAGTTCTTCCAGATGAAGCACCGGATGCTGGAGTTCCTCGTGACGAAGATGGGGTTCACCGTCTTCGCCATCGAAGCCAACATGCCCGAGGCCCGGGCCGTGGATGCCTACGTCCTGGAAGGGAAGGGGGATCCGGCCAAGGCCCTCGCGGGGCTCTACTTCTGGACCTGGAACACCGAGGAAGTGCTGGAGATGATCCGGTGGATGCGTCGCTACAACGAGGATCCGAAGCATGTCCGCAAGGTGCGCTTCTACGGATTCGACATGCAGACCCCCATGGTGGCCTTCCGGGAAGTGAAGGCCTACCTGGCGGAAGTGGATCCCGAAGGTGCGGCCCTGATGGACGCGCAGCTCCCGGAGTTGGGGAAGCCCGCCACGGTGCCGCCGTCCGCAGCCCGGGGCCGGGAGCTGGTGAAGGCGGTCCAGGGGGTGCTGGACCGCCTGGATGCCGGTCGGGAGGCCTTCGTGGCAGCCCGGGGCGAGGAGGCCTTCGCCTGGGCCCGCCAGGATGCCCGGGTGCTCCAGCAGAATGCCGAGAGCCTGGCGGAGCCCCGGAATTTCGCCATCCGGGACCGGAGCATGGCGGAGAACACCCGGTGGATCCTGGACCACGAGAAGGGGGCCAAGGCGGTGCTGTGGGCCCACAATGGTCACGTGTCCACGGAACCCGAGGGGTCCATCGCGGGGGCCCGGTCCATGGGCTTCCACCTTCGGCAGGCCCTGGGCGGGAAGATGTTCGTGGCCGGGTTCGCCTTCCGGAAGGGGGGATTCCAGGCCATGGACGGAGGCGCCGGCAAGCGGGGCCTCGTATCCTTCGAGGTGGCGCCCCAACCCAAGGCCAGCCTGGCCGAAGCCTTGGCTTCCGCCGGCCGGCCCTTGATGGTGCTGGACCTCCGTCGCCTCCCCGCCCGGGGACCCGTGCGGGATTGGTTTGACAGCCCCCAGGGCTTCCTGGATTTCGGAGCGATGTTCAATGAGGAGCACCCCGAGGCCTACGTGGCCAGCCAGGTCGTCGACCGGGAATTCGACGCCCTGATCTACGTGGATACGACCACGACGGCCCGGCCCAACGGCGGGCGCCGAGGACGCGCTCCGGCCCCCGCCGCCACACTGAATGCGACGCCCACGAACCTGGGGTTCGAGGAAGGCGCACCCGGGACCCTTCCCCCGGGCTGGTTCCTGGCCGATCGGCTCGTGGAGGACGGCTTCAGGGGCGAGTGGACCGGCGAGGCGGTGCAGGAGGGGAAGGGGGCCTTCCACCTCTTCCACTCCACGGGGGACTCCGCCCTCGGATGGGCCACGGCCATGCAGTCCGTGGACCCCACGCCCTACCTCGGGAAGCGGGTGCGCCTCAGCGGCTGGATCCGCACTGATGGGAAACCTGAGAATGAAGCCACCATCTGGATGCGTGTGGACCGTCCCACGGGTACGGGCTTCTTCGACAATGCTCTGGACCGTCCCGTCACCCGCACCACCTGGACCCGGCTCATCCTCGAAGGGGTGGTGGACGCCGATGCGAAGGCACTGAACTTCGGCTGCATGCTCAAGGGTACGGGGCATGCCTGGTTCGATGGGCTTGTGCTCGAAACCGTGAACTGATCACCGGAAGGTGAGCCCCAGGTAGGTCATGGTGGCGCGCTGGCTGGCCTGGAGGCTGCCGGTCAGCACGCCCAGGGAGAGCGCGAACCTCCGGCGGATGAAGACTCCGGCCTCGGCGCGGAAGGCCAGCTTGTTGAAGGTGGCCTGCTCGCGGCCGAGGGCAGGGCCGGCGCCCAGGATCCAGTGCTGGAAGGCCGGGCCTGCGGAGACGAAGGGAACCACCGCATCGCCCGCATCGAACACGTAGAAGGCCTCCGTGGTGATCCCGGCGGTCTGGATGGCCCCGAAGTCCGGTTTTCCGGACCAGCCGTCCCAATCCATGCGGAGCCGAAGCCGGAGCGGATCATCGCCCAGGATCATGGCGAATCCGGCCCCACCGCCCGTAAGGCTGGCGCCGGCGTCGCGGAGGGTGCTCCCCGCCTGGTCGATCCGGAGCTGGAACGTGTAGGTGTTGGGATCCCGGTCCAGGGGGACGCGGACCTTCTCCTGGGCGCCCAGGGACAGCGCCAGGAGGAAGAGGCCGTGCGCGGGGCGGGGCATGGGATCTCCGGGCTGGGCTCAGTGGGGGAACATGATGGCGAAGAGCAGGTCTTCGGGCTCGCCTTCGTAGAGCGTGACCTTGCCCTCCAGGCGAAGGCCCAGCTTCTCCAGCAGGCGGATGGATCGGGCATTGCCCGGGGTGGTGATCCCCAGGATCCGCCTCAACCCCAGCGCGGTGCGGCCCCATTCCATCACGGCGGCCGCGGCCTCGTGGGCGTAGCCTCCACCCCACCACGCCGGGGAGAAGGCGAAGCCCACGTCCGGGTCGTCCAACAGGCCGGGGCGGCGCAACAATCCGCAGATGCCCATGGGGACGCCGCTCTCCCGGTGGCTCACGTGGAGGAGGCCCAGCCCGTGACGGGCATAGCTGTCCAGGGGCCCTGTGAGAAGGTAGGTGCGGGCGCCGTCGAGGTCGCGGGCGCCCTTGTCGCCGATGTGCTCCAGGAAGGAGGGCTCGTTGAGGAGCTCGAGGAGGTACGGGGCATCCGCCAAGGTCAGGGGCCGCAGGCTCAGGCGGGGAGTGTTGAAGGGGAGTCCTGGGAGCTCGGCGGTCATCAGCGGGAACCTCGGGTGGAGCCAGTCTACGGCTTCCCGACTTGAGGTGTGCAGTGCGCATTCAAGCGTGCCTCCTGGGCGCGGATGCCGCAAAATGGAGGTTCTCCGGAGGCAGGCATGGCCCACACGCCCTTTTTCGTGACGGGGGTTCCCAAATCCGGAACCACGTGGCTTGGCAAGCTGCTGGACGCCCACCCCCAGATCAACTGCAAGGGCGAAGCCTGCATCCACCAGTTCATCCGTTCCCTCTTCCAGATCGGCAACGAGTACAACCGGATGCTGGAGAACCGCGCGGGGAAATTCTCGGATCTGAACGAGTTCCCGACGATGACCGAGGCGGATATCCACGAGATCGGCCGCTTCTTCGTGGAGCAACGTCTGCGGACCATCGCCGATCCCCACAAGCCGGAGTTGACCTGGGTGGGGGAGAAGGACCCCTTCCACATGGCCTACCTCCCCATCCTGAACGCGGAGTTCCCCGAAGCCAAGGTCATCCACATCATCCGGGACGGGCGGGCGGTCGTCGTCTCCGCTTGGCACCACACCCTTCAGCTGAATCCGGAGGCGGCGAAGGCCGCGGGTTTCGACCGGTTCATGGACGAGGCCGCGGGGAATTGGGCCGACATGATCCGCAGGGCCTGGGAGACCCGAGGGATCCTGGGGGATCGCTACCTCGAGCTGCGCTATGAGGCGCTCCTGGCGGATCCCGAGGGCGAACTGGCCAAGGTGCTCACCTTCCTGGGCGCCCGGGCGGGGGAAGAGGTCAAAGCCTGCGTGGAGGCCGCCTCCTTCCAAAAGCTCGCCAAGGGCCGGGAGCAGGGGCAGGAGGATAAGCAGAGCTTCTTCCGGAAGGGCATCTCCGATGACTGGAAGACCTTCATGAACGCAGGCCAGATCCAGCGGTTCGATGGACGGGCCAAGGGCATGCTCAAGGCCCTGGGCTACCTCGACTGACCTCGAGCGGTCAGGATTCCCTGAGCTTGCGGAGGACGGCCTCCACGTGGGCTTCCGGGGGGAGCTCCCCGCCTCGGAGGTGCACCTCCGGGGCCTCCGGAGGCTCGTAGGGGCTGTCGATGCCGGTGAAGTTGCGGAGCTCCCCCCGCCGGGCCTTGGCGTAGAGGCCCTTGGGATCCCGGCCCTCGCAGGTGTCCAGGGGGGTGTCCATGAACACCTCGAGGAACTCCCCTTCCGCGAAGAGCTCCCGGGCCAGGCGCCGTTCCGCCCGGAAGGGCGAGATGGCGGACACGAGCACGATGAGGCCCGCCTCGGTCATGAGCTTGGCCACTTCGGCCATGCGACGGACGTTCTCCACGCGGTCGGCCTCCGTGAAGCCGAGGTCTCGGTTCAACCCATGGCGCACGTTGTCACCGTCCAGGAGGTAGGTGTGGCGGCCCTCGGCGTGGAGCCGCTTCTCGAGGAGGTTGGCCACCGTGGATTTTCCGGAGCCCGAGAGCCCCGTGAACCAGAGGCAGCGGGGCGTCTGGTGGAGGAGCCGGGCGCGGGCGGGCTTGTCCACCTCCAGCGACTGCCAGTGGATGTTCATGGCCCGGCGCAGGGCGAAGTGGATCATGCCCGCCCCCACGGTCTCGAGGGTGAGCCGGTCGATGAGGATGAACCCCCCGAGGGATCGGTTGCGGGCGTAGGGTTCGAAGGCCACCCCCTGGCTGAGGCTGAGATTGACCACGCCGATCTGGTTCAGCCCCAGCGAACGTGCGGAGAGATGGCTGCCCGTGTTCACGTCCTCCCGGTGCTTGATGAGGGTGACCGTGGCCGTGATCTCCTTCGTGTGGAGCTTCAGCAGGTAGGGGCGCCCCGGGAGCAGCTCGTGCTCGGACATCCACAGCAAGTGCCCTTCGAACTGGTCGGCCACCTGGGGCGGGTCCACGGGTGAGGCGATCAAGTCGCCGCGGCTCAGGTCCACCTCGTCCGTGAAGGTGAGGGTGATGGCATCGCCCGCCCCGGCCTCTGCCTGGGGGCCGTCTCCCGTCAGGATCTCCCGGACCTGGGTGGTCACGCCGGAGGGCAGGAGGCGCACTGGATCGCCGGGTCGGAGGCCACCCTGGGCCACGCGTCCGCAATAGCCGCGAAAGCCGCTGTCAGGTCGGTTGACCCACTGGACGGGCATCCGGAAGGGGCCCTCCGAGGCCTCGGCCGGCAGCGGAAAGGCATCCAAGAACTGCATGAGGGTGGGGCCTTCGTACCAGGGCATGCGCTCACCCGGGGCCACCACGTTGTCCCCCTCCAGGGCGCTGAGGGGGATGGCCTGGATGGTTTGGAATCCGTGCTCCCGGGTGCGGTCCCGGAAGTCGGCCACCACGGCATGGAAGACCTCCGGATCGAAGCCGACGAGGTCCATCTTGTTCACGGCGAGGGCCACGTGCCGGAGGCCCATCATGGACACGATGCGGGCATGGCGGAGGGTCTGGGTGAGCACCCCCTTGCGCGCGTCGATGAGGAGCACGGCCAGTTCCGCGGTGGAAGCGCCCGTGGCCATGTTCCGGGTGTACTGCTCGTGGCCTGGGGTGTCCGCCACGATGAAGCGCCGCGTGGAACTGGCGAAGAACCGGTAGGCCACGTCGATGGTGATGCCCTGTTCCCGCTCCGCCTGGAGGCCGTCCACGAGGAGCGCGAAGTCGATGCGTTCACCTTGGGTTCCGTGGAGCTTCGAATCCCGCTCCAGGGCCTCGAGCTGATCTTCGAAGATGGCCCGGGACTCGTGCAGCAGCCGACCGATGAGGGTGGATTTGCCATCGTCCACGCTTCCGCAGGTGATGAATCGCAGGGTGGGCTGGGACATCAGAAGTACCCCTCCTGCTTCTTCTTCTCCATGGAGCCGGGCTGATCGGAGTCGATGAGGCGGCCCTGGCGCTCGGAGACCCGGGCACCCAGCGTCTCGGCGATGATCTCCTCCAACGTGGTGGCGGGGCTCTCGATGGCGCCGGTGAGCGGGTAGCAGCCGAGGGTCCGGAAGCGCACGAGGCGGATTTCGGGTTCCTCCCCGGGCTCCAGGGGGAGGCGGTCGTCATCCACCATGATCCACGTGCCGGCCCTCCGCACCACGGGCCGGGGCCGGGCGAAGTAGAGGGGCACGATGGGTATCTCCTCGGCCTGGATGTAGCGCCAGATGTCCGCCTCCGTCCAGTTGGAGAGGGGGAACACCCGCAGGCTCTCGCCCTTCTGGATCCGGGTGTTGTAGAGGTTCCAGAGCTCGGGGCGCTGCTTCTTGGGATCCCAGCCGTGCTCCGGCGTGCGGAAGGAGAAGATGCGCTCCTTGGCCCGGGATTTCTCCTCGTCCCGCCGGGCCCCGCCGATCACCACGTCGAAGCTGTGGAGGTCCAGGGCCTGCTTCAGGGCCTCGGTCTTCATCACATCCGTGTAGTAGGAGGAACCATGGGTGAAGGGGGTGATGCCGGCCCGGCGACCCTCCTCATGGGTATAAGTGATCAGCCGGAGGCCGGATTCGCGCACCATCCGCTCCCGGTGGGCGTACATGTCCCGGAATTTCCAGGTGGTGTCCACGTGCAGGAGCGGGAAGGGCGGGGGCGCGGGATGGAAGGCTTTGCGGGCCAGGTGGAGCATCACCGACGAGTCCTTCCCGATGGAATAGAGCATCACGGGATTGGCGGCACCGGCGATGGCCTCCCGCAGGATCTCAATGCTCTCGGATTCCAGGGGGGAGGGGCGCATGGGGACTTCGGGGGAAAGGGGCGGGAAGGCCACCGAGGGGACGGATGGGGGGGATGCTCCATGGTACCGGATGCCTGATCATGACCCCGGGACCACGGCCCCTGATACCCTCGGCCCATGGTCTCCGTGGATTCCCTCCGCTCCCTTGGCCGCCGTTTCCGGTGGCCCCTCCGGATCCTCGGGGGCCTCTACGCGCTCTACGCGCTCTTCGGCTTCCTGGTCCTGCCGGGCATCCTGCAGCGGAGGCTGGTGGCGGGGCTTTCAACGGCCCTGAAACGGGAGGTGAGGATCGCCAAGGTGAAGGTGAACCCCCTGGCCCTCTCGGTGACCGTGGAGGGCCTGGAGATCCGCGCCCGCAAGGGCACCCCCTGGGTGAGCTGCGCACGCATCTACGGCAATGCGGAGCTGTGGCCCCTGCTCACCCGCACGGCGGAGCTTAAGGACCTGGAGCTGGACCACCCCAAGGTGATCCTCGTGCTGGATGAGCAGGGCCGCCCCGAGTTCGCGGACCTGATGGCCTCCCCGGCCGGCCCGGCCGGGGCGAAGGCGGAGCCCGAGGGGACACCCTGGACGGTGGCCCTGGATCGCTTCCAGCTCTTGGAAGGGGCGGTGGACTTCTCCGATGCCAGCCCCCAGGAGGACTTCAAAAGCCGCCTGGGTCCCCTCACCTTCAGCCTCCGGGATTTCCGGACCTCCGTGGGCGCCCGAAGCGGCGGTCGCTTCGAGGCCCGCACGGAATCGGGAGAACAGATCGCCTGGGAGGGCAGTCTCGTGGCCGAGCCCCTCAGCAGCCAGGGCACGCTGAAGGTGACGCGCCTCCTCATTCCCAAGTACGCGCCCTACCTCCACGAATCCGTGAGCCTCGACGTGAAGTCGGGGCGCCTGGACCTCACGGTTCCCTACGAATTCAAGGCCACCCCGGAACCCTCCCTGCGGCTCATGGGCGGTGGCGGGGCCATCACCGATCTGGCCGTGGCCGAGCGGGGCGGGGCCCAGGCCCTGAAGCTGCCGGCCCTCAGCCTCGAAGGACTGACCGGCGACCTGCTCAAGCCCGAGCTCATCCTGGGCCGCGTGGCCCTCACGGGCGCGGATCTCACCGTCTCCCGCCGGGCCGACGGCACCCTCAACTGGAACCGCCTCCTGGCCCTGCCGCCGGGCGTGAAGCCCAAGCCCAAGGATCCCAAAGCCAAGCCCCTGGCCCTCACGGTGAAGGAACTCGCCCTCGTGAAGGCCGCCCTCCGCTGGGAGGACGCGATGACCGTGCGGCCGGTGGTCCTGGCCATGACCGACGTGGATCTCACCCTCAAGGGGCTCACCCTCGATCCGAAGGGCAGCGCCGAGCTCGCCTTCGCCGCCAGGCTCGGCGAGACAGGCCGCCTGGGCTTCCAGGGGACGGTGAAGCCCCTGGCCGCCGCGGCGGACCTGCACGCGGACGTGGACGGCATCGCCCTTCCCCCCGTGGATCCCTACCTCGCCCCCAGCACGGACCTGCGCTTCAACCAGGGCCGCGTGGGGTTCAAGGGTCGCCTGCGGGCCGACTTCGGCGGGAAGAAGACCGATGGTCTCACCTATGCGGGCGACGTGTGGGTGGATCAGCTGGAGGCCGCCGATGGCCGCGATCACGAGGTGGCCCTGCGCTGGAGGAAACTCTCGTTGAAGGGGCTGGACGCGAGCACGGCGCCCCTTGGCGTGAAGCTGAAGACGCTGGAGTGGCTGGCCCCCGAGGGCCGCGTGGTCGTGGCGGCGGATGGCACCACCAATGTGAACCGCGCCTTCAAAATCCAGCCCGAGGCGCCGCCCGCGCCCACGGCTGCCGTGGTGCAGCCCACGCCCAAGGTGGAGGGTGCGCCCATGCCCCTGACCATCACCCTCATGAAGGTGAGCCAGGGGCGCCTCAGCTTCATCGACCGCAGCCTCAGTCCCAATGCGGCTCTCCTGCTCAGCGACCTGGAGGGCACCTACGATCAGCTTTCCTCCGCGCCCGGGGCCCGCAGCCAAGTGCTGTTCACGGGCAAGGCCGGAGGCGTGGGCCCCCTGCGCATCGAGGGCAAGGCCTATCCCCTGCGCACGGACGAGGACACGGACGTGCGCATGAGCCTGCAGGGCGCGGAGCTCACGGACCTGGATCCCTACAGCCGCAAGTACCTGGGCTACGTCCTCCAGAAGGGCAAGCTGGGCGCGAGCCTGCGCCTGCACATCCAGAAACGGAAGCTCAGCGCCGTAGCCCAGGCCAAGCTCGATCAGCTCTACCTCGGTGACAAGGTGGAGAGCAAGGATGCCACCTGGATCCCCGTGAAGCTGGCCCTGGCCCTGCTGCGGGACCGCCATGGCGTCATCGACATGGAAGTGCCCGTGGATGGCAGCCTGGACGACCCGGACATCCACTGGGGTGGCGTGGCCTGGAAGGCTCTGCTCAACATTCTCGGCAAGGCCGCCACCAGCCCCTTCACCCTGCTGGGCAGCCTCTTCGGCGGGGGTGCGGATCTCAGTTCCGTGGCCTTCGCGCCGGGAGAAACGGCCCTGCCCGCAGAGGCCGGCAAGGTGGCCCAGGGCCTCGTGAAGAGCCTCCAGGAGCGGCCCGCCCTCAGCCTCGAGCTGGAGGGTGCGGCGGATCCCATCGCCGACGGCGCCGCCCTCAAGCGCCGGACCCTGGAGGATCGCGTGCGCGCCAAGGCCTGGAACCTGGCGGGCAAGGCCGGTGCCCCCGATGCGGCCTTCGCCCCTGCGCCCCCAGCCCGTGAGGCCGCCCTGCGGGCCATGCTCGACGTGGCCTTCCCCCCGCCGCCGCGGGATCCCAAGGCACCGAAGCCTCCGGAGGCGCCCCTGGCGGAAGTGGAAGCCCGCCTGCTGGGCTCCCTGCCCGACGATCCCGAGGCCCTGCGCGCACTGGCGGAGGCCCGGGCCGATGCGGTGCAGAAGGCCCTGCTGGAGGCCGGCGCCCCGGGAGACCGCGTCTTCCCCGTGCATGGCACCCTCAAGCCCGAGCAGGCCAAGGCCGGAAAGGTGTGGTTCGCGGTCAAGTAGGCGGGGCCGTGCGATCGGATTCCACTTTTCCGCAGGGGCCGCCGATGGGGGCTGCAGTGGACTTGAAGGAGATGGGATGAAGGTCGGGATCGCCCCGAGCCGCGTGAAGGCCGCCTTCCTGGGAACCCTGGCCATGGCCTTGGTGGCGCAGGGCCCATCGGAGGATCCGGATCGCGCCCGTTCCCTCCAGGAACTGAAGGCCCTCATGGCCACCCCGGTGAAAGTGGCCACGGGCACCGCCATGCCCTGGTCCGAGGCCCCGGCCAGCGTCACGGTGATCACGGGGGCGGACATCGAGGCCATGGGGGCCGACTCCCTGGATGATGCGCTGGCCATGGTGCCGGGCCTCCACGTCTCCGCCTCCGGGGCCCTGGGCACGAACCGCTACCTCTTCCGGGGCGTGGTCTCCACCTTCAACCCCCAGGTGCTCCTCTTGGTGGACGGGGTCCCCCAGACGAGCGTCGTGCGCGGGGATCGGTCCGGCGTCGTGGGTCGGCGCATCCCCGCCAGCGCCATCGCGTGGATCGAGGTGATCCGTGGGCCCGGATCCGCCGTGTACGGGGAGGAGGCCTTCGCGGGCATCGTCCACGTCCATACCCGGGTTGCGGCGGGGCTGGAGGGCACCCAGGGGGGCCTGGCCCTCGGCAGCTACCGGAGCCGGGAGGCCTGGGCGGGCCACGGCGGCGCCCTGGGCGGCTTCCAGCTGGGGCTCACTGCATCCGGGTACCAGACGGATGGCCCTCGGCGCGTGCTGGAAGCCGATGCCCAGACGGGCTTCGATCAATTGGCGCCGCTGCTCCCGGCCGCCTCGCGGGCTCCGGGGGCCATGGACCTCCAGGGCCGCTACGGCGACGTGAACCTGGACCTGGGGCGGGGCGACTGGCATTTTCGCGCCGGTCAGGAAGTCCGTCTGGACCTGGGCATGGGGCAGGGCGGGGCCAACGCCCTGGATCCCGACGGCCGCATCGCGAGCCACCGCACCCAGGCCAGCCTCAGCTACGCCCGCACCGGAATGGGCTCGGGTTGGGATCTGGAAGTCTTGGCCAGCTACCGTCGCATCACCCAGGAAGTGCAGCACCTCTTCCACCTGCTGCCGGCGGGGGCCTTCTTCGGCGCCTTCCCCGACGGGTTCATCGGCAACCCGGGCTGGATCGAGGCCAGCCGCCGCCTGGAGGGCACCGCGGTGTATTCCGGGTGGGCGAACCATCGCGTGCGGGTGGGCCTGGGTGTGGACCGCGGCGAGATGGTGCGGGTGACGGAGACGAAGAACTTCGATTCGGCCTTCAACCCCCTGCCGGGCGGCCTCACGGATGTGAGCGGCACGGACCTGGACTGGCTGCCCCTCAAGCACCGCACGAGCCACCACGCCTTCGCCCAGGATGAATGGTCCTTCCGGGGATGGACCCTCACCACGGGCCTGCGCTTCGACCGCTTCTCGGATGTGGGCTCCAGCACCAATCCGCGCATCGCCCTGGTGGGCGAGGTGGCTCCCGGGTGGATGCTGAAGCTGCTCCACGGGCAGGCCTTCCGGGCCCCGGCCTTTGTGGAGCTTTGGGGGCGCAACAATCCGGTGGCTTTCGGCAATCCCGACCTCCGACCCGAGCGGCTCTCCACCACCGAGGCGGTGCTCGGCTGGAAGGCCACCGAGGATCTCCTGGTGGAGCTCAACCTCTTCCACACGAACATCCGCGACGCCATCACCTTCCTGCCCGATCCCGGCGGGACCCGCACCGCCCAGAACTCCGACCGACTGCGGGGCCAGGGCGGCGAGCTGAGCCTCACCTACGCCCCCTCCACCCGCTTCCGGATCACCGCCAACGCCAGCTACCAGGACATGCGGGACGAGGTCACGGACCTGCCCCTGGGCGAAGCGCCCCGGGCCCGGGCCTACCTGCGCCTGGACCGGCGCTTCCTCACCTACTGGCAGGCGGACTTGCAGGGTACGTGGGTGGGTACCCGGCCCCGCGCCGCCGTGGATCCGCGAGGAGACCTCAAGGGCTACACCACCTTGGATGCCGTCCTGCGACGGGAGCGCCTCTTTGGACAGGTGGACCTGCGCCTCGTGGTGCGCAACCTCCTGGACCGACAGGGGCGGGAACCCAGCGCGGCCCCGAATGCCGGCGCGCCCTTCGTGGACATCCCCTACGACTACCCGCTGGCCGGGCGCAGCGTGATGGTGGAACTGCTGGTGAGGGGACGCTAAGCGCAGGGGTCGGCCACGGTCCCGCGAGCGAAGGCTTCCAGCACGGGAATGCGCATGGCCTCCCGATAGGCGGGGAGGAAGGATGGCGGAACCACCTCGAGGAGGAAGCGGTTCTCCAGCCACACCTCGAGGACGTGGAAGACCGGCGGCCGACCGGCAGCCCCGCGGCCGTGCCGCTCGGCCCGCCACCCTTCCCGGCGGGCGGCGGTGAGCACCTGGGATTCCTCCAGGGCCACGGACAGGAGGAGATGGAAGGGGGCCGCGGGGGTGGATGCGGTTCGGATGTAGGCGTTGGGGGACTCCGGCGGCCCGGGCACCAGGGCCGTGCCCTCCGGATAGACCTCGATCTCGGTGCCATGGCCATCGCCTGCAAGGGCCATCCAGGCCCCGGGCAGGGGGCCGGGGAACGGGAAGGCGCGACCTCCCATCAAGCCGGCGAGGAAATGGGCCACGCGGCGGGGATCTTAGGCGGGGAGGGAGATGTGGTGGATCATGGATGGACTCCGGAGGAGGGAGCGCGGGGGCCCCGCGTTTCAGATCCGGGCGGCGAAGCGTCCCCGGAAGGCACTGGGCGAGAGCTGGTAGTGGCGTTCGAAGGCCCGGCGGAAGGTATCGCCGGATCCGAAGCCCAGGGACGTGGCCACCTCCTCAATGGAGGCCTCGGGGTGCTGGAGGCGCACCTTGGCTTCGCTCAGCCGCAGCTCCTCCACGAAGGTGGCCGGGGCGGCGCCCATGACCGCCTTGAAGCGCCGGGTGAACTGCCGCGGTGAGAGGTGGGCCCTCCGGGCCAGGGCCTCGACACTGAGGTCCTGATGGAGGTGGGTGCGCATCCAGGCCACGAGGTTGCCGAGGGGGTCCTGGGCCCGGGCCTGGAACTGGAGGGGTTCGGAGTACTGGGCCTGACCGCCGGGGCGCTGGAAATAGACCACCAGCTGGCGGGCCACGGCGAGGGCGGGACCGGCCCCGAGGTCCTCCTCGATGAGGGCGAGGCTCAGGTCCAGGCTGGAGGTGGCCCCCGCGGAGGTGAACCACTTCCCATCCCGGATGAAGATGGCGTTGGCCTCGACCTTGAGCTTGGGGAATCGCGTGGCCACATCCGCCGCCTGTTCCCAGTGGGTGGTGACCCGACGGCCATCCAGGAGCCCCGTGGGGGCCAGGCCGTAGATCCCCGTGCAGACGGAGCCGATGCGCCGGATGCCCGGGGCCTGGGTTCGGATCCAGGCCACGAGGGGCTGCAGCACCGAGGGATCCTGGAGTCCCCGGCCCCCGGCGACGATCAGCGTGTCCAGGGGGGGCGCGTCCGCCAGGGTGCAGTCCGGCAGGAACCGGGCGCCGGAGCTGGCCCGGAAGGGGCCGGGGGCCACCCCCAGGATGAGGGGGTGGTAGGCGGGCTCGTCCCCCTTCCGGCCGGGCAGCCTCAGCTTCGTGCTGCTGAAGGCTTCCATGGGGCCGGCCAGGTCTAGGGCCGTGACCCCCTCGAAGCCGACGAGGCCGATGCGGCGAGGTTCAGGGGCGGGGGCGGTCATGGGCGGCTGTCCACGGAAAGGGGGATCTCGAAGTGCGCCACGAAGGGATCGGGCTGCGTGAGCAGGGTCTCGGCCCCGGGGGCGAGGGCGGCCCGGCTGATGTCGGGACCCGCGTAGGCGGAGACCGAAGCGAGGTCGTCGAACCACATGAGGGTGCGGAATTCCACGAGGTCACCCTCGTTGCGGCGGACGAGCTCGATGCGCCGGAAGCCCGGAATGCCCTTGGCGGCGAGCCGGGGGAAGTGGGTGGTGCGCAGCAGATCCTCATACCCGTCGGCTTTCTCGGGGGTCGTGAATCCGCGCCAGATGCGAAGGATGGCCATGGGGAGTCTCCAGGGACGGGGCGCAGTCAGCGCCAGTTGAGGTCGAAGAGCGAGAGGCCGCGGGGGTGGCCCGGGCAAGGTGGGCAGGGTGTGGCGGCGCGGGACGCCGTGAATTCGATCAGGAGTTGGATGAGAAAGGTCATGGCGGTGCCTCCAACCCGAGCTTCGGTTCCAGGGGGGATGGCGTAAAGGACATTGAAGCGACAAAACGGGACATTCGGGCCTCCTTGATTTGGCAGGAAAAGAGGGTTTGTTGTCATTGCAGCCAAGGGTGGGGCGTCCGATGCTCATCCCATGGCAACCCCCGCTTCCCCCTCCCGGTCCTCCCACGCGGGCTCCCGAACCACGGACCCGCGCCGGATTGCCATGCTGGCCTTCCCCGAGGTCCAGGTGCTCGATGTGATGGGTCCCCTGGAGGTGTTCTCCCGCACCGCGCGGTGGCTGCGGGATCACCAGCGCCTGGCCATCCCCGCCTACACGGTGGAGATCATCGGCCTGAGGCGGGGGGCCTTTCCCACCTCCTCCGGCCTGAAGCTCCACGCGGATCGGGGCATCGCCTCGGTGGATGGAGGGATCGACACGTTGATGGTCGCTGGCGGCGTGGGGATCGCCCGGTACCGCAAGCACAAGGTGCTCCTGGACTGGATCCGGGGTCAGGCGGGCCAGGCGCGCAGGGTCGCGTCCATCTGCACCGGGGCCTTCCTCCTGGCGGAGGCGGGGCTCCTGAAGGGCTGCCGGGCCACGACCCACTGGAACCACTGCGCAGACTTCGCCCGGGACTTCCCGGACATCGAGCTGGAACAGGATCGGATCTTCACCCGGCAGGGCTCCATCTACACCTCCGGCGGGGTCACCGCGGGCATGGATCTCGCCCTGGCCCTGGTGGAGGAGGACCATGGCCGGGAGGTGGCTTTGGCCGTGGCCCGGGAATTGGTGATGTTCCTGAAGCGGCCCGGCGGCCAGTCCCAGTTCAGCGCCCAGCTCTCCGTCCAGCTGGCCGAGCAGGAGCCCCTGCGGGACCTCCAGGCCTGGATCCAGGAGCACCCCAGCGAGGACCTCAGCATCGATCACCTCGCCCGCCGTGTGGGGATGAGTCCCCGCAATTTCGCCCGCGTGTTCCTCGCCGAGATCGGCATGACCCCCGCGCGGTTCGTGGCCTCCGTCCGCCTGGAGACGGCGCGCCGGCTGCTCGAGGAGAGCGCCGAATCGCTGGAAACCATCGGCGACCTCAGCGGCCTGGGCACCCCCGAATCCATGCGCCGCGCCTTCCTCCGCACCCTGGGCGTCCCGCCCGGCCAGTACCGGGCCCGCTTCCAGCGCGCCTGAGCCCTCCCCCTCCTCTCGCCCCGGAGTTCACCGTGAACCTCGCCCTCGGCCTGCGGGCCCTCCTCCTCGCGCTCGTCTGCGCCGCCTTCGGGTCGGCCCAGGAGGCTTCACCCAAGGGCTATGCCTGCCCTCCCTGCGGGTGCGCCTCCGATGGCAAGACCTTCGACACCCCGGGCACCTGCCGCGACTGCGGGATGCCCCTCTCCCAGGCGCCCCTGCGGGTGGCCATCCTCATCTTCAATGGCGTTCAGATCATCGACTACACGGGCCCTTATGAGATGTTTGGGGCTGCGGGCTTCGAGGTGTTCACCGTGGCAACCTCCAGGGCCTCCGTGAAGACGGTGATGGGCATGGAGGTGGTGCCCCGCTACACCTTCACCGACGCCCCTCCGGCGGACGTCCTGGTGATCCCGGGCGGCAGCGTGAAGGATGCCGCGGACCATGCCGCGACCCTGGCCTTCATCAAGGCCTCCGCGGCCAGGAACAAGGTCACGCTGAGCGTGTGCAACGGGGCCTTCATCCTGGCCAACACCGGGCTGCTGAACGGCCTCACCGTGACCACCACCCGGGGGAACATCCCCCGCCTCGCCCAGCGCCATCCGGAGCTTCGGGTCGTCGCCGAGCGCCGCTACGTGGACAACGGGCGCATCGTCACGGCGGCGGGACTCTCAGCGGGCATCGACGGGGCCCTGCACGTCATCGAGAAGCTGAAGGGGCACGAGCTGGCGAAGCAGGTGGCGTATGGGGAAGAGTACGTGTGGGAAGAGGGGAAGTGAGGCTTGCGGGGGCGATTACGGTCAGACACGCCTGACTCGGGGCTTCGGCCGCTCGCCCTGCGGGCGGCCATCCGCTGCGCGGATTCTGGGGAAGCTCGTGGATGGTGGAATCTGAAACTGGAATCTGGAACCTGATAATGATTCATTTACGCCCAGCCTGCCCTCAAAGAATCCGGGCAAGCGGACAGCCAAATGGTGCCGGCGTCAGCAACCAGATCCACCCATTCAATAAACAGTCCGCCTGGATCCCGAGTGATATTTCAGGGTCATCATGGTTGGCCCTCTCGTCCCCCACTTGAAACTCCGGAGTCGTATGGAATATCAGGTCACAGCCAATGGCATCCAATTGGCCTATGAAACGTTTGGTCCCGATCACCCGAAAACGATCTTGCTTATCTCTGGACTTGGGACGCAGATGGTCCGTTGGTCAGAGTCGTTCTGCCATCGATTGTCGGACCATGGGTTCAGAGTCATCCGGTTCGACAACCGAGACACAGGCCGATCAAGCCACCTCACTGAGCGTGGTGTGCCGGATTTCAAAGCCTGGGAGGAGATGCTCCGTGAAGGAATGCGTCCACCCGTTGCCTATTCACTCCATGACATGTCGGATGATGTGATTGGCTTGCTCGACGCGCTGTCGTTGGACTGTGTGCATGTGGTGGGGCGGTCCATGGGAGGCATGATCGCCCAGATTCTCGCCAGTGAGCATCCGAATCGCGTGGCTTCACTCACGAGCATCATGTCCAGCACGGGGAATCCAGAGCTGCCCGGAAGTGATCCCGAGGTCTTTGCGATGATGACCCAGCCAACTCCTGATCCCTTCATGGACATGCCCAATTTCCTGGCACATCGAATGACCTTTGCACGGCGAATTGCAGGAACTGGATTCCCTTTTGACGAGGACCGTCATCGAGAGATTGCTATGGAAGAATTCCGCCGATCCTATGATCCGGGAGGAACCCTCAGACAGATGGCTGCGATTGCAGTGACCGGTGATCGCAGGCCCCGTCTCCGATCCATTTCTGCCCCGACCCTAATCATCCACGGTTCAGATGACCCGTTGTTCCTACCCGCGTGTGGTTTGGATTCGGCCGCCTCCATCCCGAACGCAGAGCTGATGATGATCGAGGGGATGGGGCACGATCTCCCCTTGGACCTTGAGGCGCCGATTGCGGAGGCGATCAAGCGAATCGCCAGTTGAGATCCATCGGCCTTTGCGCGGATCGACAATGCGGCAATCCGCTGCGCGGATTCCGTCCGATCGTCCCTCCGCTGCGCTTCGGTCAGAGGGTCATTCCTTTCGCCCTGAATCCCACTGCGGCTCGAAAGCGGACGAGGGGCGCCATTTGGCTTGACTCGGCCCATCCTGGGCCTCGCCCTTCGGGCCCGCGCTTCGCGCAGGTCGGCCTCATCGCCCCACCAAGGCCATTCCGCCGAATGCCGCCCCTCAATGCAACGCGGGCGCCTTTCGGCGCCCGCTATCGGTGTGCTCTGGCTACGGCAGCTTACTTGCTGGCGACGTAGTCCTTGAGGCCGGCGGCGTTGGGCTTCATGGCCTTCTCGCCCTTCTTCCAGTTGGCGGGGCACACTTCGCCGTGCTCTTCGGAGAAGTCCACGGCGTCGAGGAGGCGGAGGACCTCATCCACGTTGCGGCCCAGGTCGTTGTGGTTCACGGTGATGTGCTTGAGGATGCCGTCCTTGTTGATGATGAAGAGGCCGCGCAGGGCGATGCCGATGGGCAGCAGGACGTTGTAGTCCTGGGCGATGGTCTTGTTGAGGTCGGCCACCAGGGGGAACTGGATGCCCTTGATGCCGCCTTCCTTGCGGTCCATCTGGGTCCAGGCGAAGTGGCTGAACTTGGAGTCGACGCTCACGCCGATCACCTGGGTGTTGCGGGCCTCGAACTCCTTGATGGCGTCGGAGAAGGCGAGGATCTCGGTGGGGCAGACGAAGGTGAAATCGAGGGGGTAGAAGAAGAGGACAACCTTCTTGCCCTTGTAGTCGGACAGGGAGATGTCCTTGAACTCGCCGTTCACGAGGGCGGCGGCCTTGAAATCGGGGGCGGGCTGGGTCACGAACGCGGCCATGGAGACCTCCATAAAAAGGGAATTTCCAGGCTATCTCCGGGAGCCCAGGGGGGCAAGCCTAATTCCGACTGGATTGGTCGGGAATTCTGGAGGCAGGGCTCCTTATTGGGGCCGGAAGGGGCACCGGGCTAGAATGAATCCCTTCCCCTTGCCTCGCCTGGCGGCCCCCACGGGTTGCCCTTCAGCTGGTGCGATATCGGCGCGACGGTCAGGAACAGAGCCTCCCCATGAATCCGATTCAGTTGTCGGTCTTCTCGGAAATCCAGCGTCTTCGCCAGGTGGTCGTCCACAGCCCCGGCCCCGAAGTGGACCTCATGGTCCCCGGCATGATGGAGAAACTTCTCTTCGACGACATCCTCTACGGCGACCAGGCCCGCAGCGAGCACGCCCAGTTCCGGCAGGTGCTCCGCAAGGTGGCCGACGAAGTGCTCGATGTGCAGGACCTCTTCATCGAGGCCATGGCCTCGGATCCCGTGAAGTTCAGCTTCATCGAGGACCTCCGCAAGCTGGTGGACCTGCCCGATGACACCTGCAACCGCCTGCGCGACATGCCCGCCGCGGACGTGGCCCGCTCCGTCATCACGGGCATCCCCTGGGCGGACATGCAGATCCAGACCCACTGGCAGCGCGAGTTCGACTACCAGCTGAACCCCATCCCGAACCTCCTCTTCATGCGGGATCCCGCCTCCGTGGTGGGCGACGGCTACACCGTGAACGCCATGGCCACGCCCGCACGGCAGCGGGAGAGCCTCGTGATGGCGACGATCTTCCGCCACCATCCCCGCTTCAGCCACCTGACCGAGAACGACAAGTGGTTCGACCAGACCACACCCCTCATCCGCGGGGAGATCAAGGTGCCCCAGAGCCTGGAGGGCGGCGACATCCTCGTGCTCAGCGACAAGGTGCTGGCCGTGGGGTGTAGCGAGCGGACGACCACGGACGCGGTGCACATCCTCGCCGAGAGCCTGCGCCAGGACTTCCGCCGGGGCGAGGGCACCTTCGAGTGGCTCTTCATGGTGCTCATGCCGAAGAAACGCTCCGCCATGCACCTGGACACCATCTTCACCCGCATCAACGAGGATGAGTGCCTGGTCTACCCGCCCTACTTCACCGACGGCAGCCGGGAATTGCTCAATGTCGTGAAGATCGACCTGCGCCAGGAGGAGCTGCGCTTCACCACGCAGCCCAACCTCCTCAATGCCCTGCGCCCTGTGGGTATCGACCTCAAGCCCGTGTTCTGTGGCGGCCGGGACTACATCAAACAGCAGCGGGAGCAGTGGACGGACGGCGCCAACGCCTTCGCCCTGGCCCCGGGCGTCATCACCAGCTACACCCGCAACGAGGCCACGGCGGAGGAGCTCGCCCGCGCCGGCTACCAGGTGGTGCCCGCCCGCGCCGTGCTCCACGACGACAGCATTAACCTGCTCGACGGCCGGAAGTACCTCGTGCAGATCGAGAGCGGGGAGCTGAGCCGGGCCCGCGGCGGTCCGCGCTGCATGACCATGCCGCTGAGCCGTGATGGCCGCTGAGCCGCAGGTCCACCGTCCCTGGGCGCGGCTGGCGGTCTTCACGCTGGCCTTGCACCTGGGGGGGCTGGCCTTCGTGGGGCCCCGGCCCCACGGGGCCCAGTGGCTGGCCCTGGCGGTGGGTCCCCTGGTGGCCTGGGGGCTCCTCCGCCCCTTGCTGCACCGCATGGGGCCGCGGATGCTGGGCCTCTGCTTCGCCCTCTGGGGCGCCTGGATGGCCTTCTGCCTGGGGCATCGCCTCTTCCTCGGCACCTACCCGGATCACGGCACCCTGGAGTTCGCCTTCTCGGAGCCCAGCTATGCCTGGACCCTCGTGAAGGACCGCCTCCGCCTGGGCACCTTCGCCTTCCTGGGTTCCGGCGCCCTGCTTGGCTGGGTGGCCTCCCGGGGCCTGGGCCCGGAGCGCCGCGCCACCGTGCGCTTCCGCTGGCCGGGCATCCTGCTCGCCGTGGCGGGCCTCGCCGTGATGGATGCGCGGGGGTACGCCCTGGTGGGCCTCTCCCCGGATGCGAGCACCCTGCTCATGCTGGGCCAGACCCGGGCCCGCCGCATCGGCGCCGGGGGCCTGCGCCGGGCCCTGGGGCGGCAGGTGCCGCCTGCGGGTCCCACGCCGCCGTTCTCCGTGCTGGTGCTCGTCCACGAGAGCCTGGGGCCCCTGGCCCTGGATGCCGAGGTGGCGCCCTTCCTCCACGGCGCCCTGGAGCGGGGCGAGTTGCTTGCCTTCCCCCGGGCCTACGCCGCGGCCTCCATGACGGATGTGGCCCTGCCGAGCCTGCTCAGCGGCGCGAACCCCCTGCAGGGCTCCCAGCTGTACCACCGCACGCCCCTGCTCTGGCACCGGGCCCAGGCGGCGGGCTACCCCACGGCCTTCTTCACGGCCCAGCGGATGAACTACTACGGCTTCCCCGACTACCTCCTCGCGGATGGGCTGGATGCCTGGGAGAGCGCCGATCACGCCGGGCTCCCCCTGGTGAACGACACCGGGACCGACGATGCCTGGCTCGAGGGCCAGCTGGCGGGCTGGCTGGCGAAGCAGGGGGAGCGCCCCACCTTCACCGTGCTCCAGTTCAACGCGACCCATGCCCCGGGCCTGGAGCGGCCCGAACACAAGGCCTGGACCGCGGCGCGGGTGGCCGCCCGCTGGCCCGAAGTTCACGCCCTGCGCCGCGAGCCCCTGGCGCGCTACCTCAACGCCTGCGCCTACCTGGACGCCCTCCAGGCGCGGCTCTTCCAACTGCTGGCGACCCGGGGCCTGCTGGACCGCACCTGGATCATCGCCACCGCCGACCACGGCGAGGCCTGGGAGGGGCCGCCCCGGGGGCGCCTGGATGATGTCCGCGCCGCGGCCCTGCAGGTGCCCCTGTGGATGCGTCTGCCCAAGGGCTTCCCGGAAGCCTGGCGCACCCAGCTGGAGGCCAACCGCACCCGCCTCGTGGGCAACCAGGACCTGGCCCCCACCCTGGCGGAGGCCTTCGGCCAGCGTCCGGCGGTCTTCCCGGGCACCCTGGGCCAGTCCCTGCTCTCGCCCCTGGGGCCCGACCGCACCCTCCTCTCCCACAACAGCGGCGAGATCCGCCGCCGGGATCCCGAGGCCCTCTCGGTGCTCATGGAGGAAGGGGAGGGGCTCTACCAGTTGCGCTGGCACACCGTGGAGGGGCTGCAGGCGGCCCGGCCCGCGGGGCTCTGGGAAACCCGCGTCGAACCCGATGCAGGTCATAAATTGCGAGCCCGGAAAGCCCTGGAGGACCTCGGTCCGGGCACCCCGGCCCGGAGCCTCTCCCGGCATCTGCTAGACTAGCTTCAGGTCGCCTCGGATTCCCCGAGGCGCCTTTTTTTCATCTCCATCCCGTGACCGTGACCTTCCGCCATCGACTGGAATTCGCGCTGGCCCGCGCCATCGAGAGCCTGGTCTCCGTCTTCCCCCGGCCCAGCGTGGTGGCCTTCGGGGAGGTCCTGGGCCAGATCTTCTACTGGGTGGATGCCCGGCACCGCAACGTGGCCCTGGAGAACCTCCGCCGGGCCGAGCTGGGCCTGTCCGAGGCTGAGATCAAGGCCACCGCCCAGGCCTGCTTCCGCCACTTCGGCGCCATGTTCCTCTCCAACGTGGCCCTGGGGGCCGCGGCGCCCGAGGACCTGGAGAGCTGGGTGCAACTGGAGGGGCTGGAGCACTTCGACGCCGCCCGGGCCGGTGGCAAGGGCTTCATCCAGCTCACGGGCCACTACGGCGACTGGGAGGCCCTGGCCCTGGCCCAGAGCCTGGCGGGCCGCGACCTCTCCGTCATCGCCCGGGAACTGGACAACCCCCTCCTGGAGCCCTGGATGCAGGGCTTCCGCACCCGCTTCGGCAATCGCGTCATCACCAAGGACGGCGGCGCCCGGGGTGCCCTCAAGGCCTTCCGCAAGGGGGACGGCGTGGGGTACCTCCTGGATCAGGACGCCCTGGGCATGGGCCTCTTCGTACCCTTCCTGGGCCGCTGGGCCAGCACCTTCGCCAGCGCGGGCACCATGGCCGTGCGCCTGGGGGTGCCGGTGCTGCCCGTGTTCAGCTGGCCCACCCCGGAGGGGAAGGTGAAGGTCCGCTTCCAGTCCCCTTTCACCGTCGAACCCACGGGCGATGAGGCCCGGGACGTGTGGGAGGCCACCCGCCGCATGGTGGGCTGCATCGAAGCCCAGATCCGCCAGGACCCCCGGTGGTGGTTCTGGATGCACAACCGCTTCAAGACCCAACCGGGCCGACCCGGATCTCCGGCCATGCCCCCGGTTGCGTGGCTGGAAGGGGTCCCCAACCTTCCCAAGGAGCCGCGCTGACCCCTTTCCCCCGAGGCATCGACTGCCGCCTCAGTGCAACCCTTCCGCTCCCGTGAGCACGCTCCTACACTTGACCTCCGTCCCCCCCTCCAACTGACCCGAACCAACCCCCGGATTTCCCATGCCCAAGCACGTCCTCGCCAAACTCGAACTTGAACTGAAGGAGCTCCGGCAGGCCCTCCTCGTGGAGATCCCCCAGGAGATCGCCCGCGCCGCTGGCCAGGGCGACCTGTCGGAGAACGCCGAATACGAGCAGGCCCTCGCCAAGCGCGACATGTTCCAGGCCAAGGTCGTGGGCATGGAGAAGCGCATTGCCGAACTGGCGAGCCTCGACATCGCCCGCTTGCCCCGGAACAAGGCCGCCTACGGCTCCCAGATCACCGTGCTGGATCTGGACAGTGAGGAAGAATATACCTACCGCCTCGTCCTTCCCGAGGAACTGGGCGAGGACCCGGGCCTCTTGAGCATCAGCAGCCCCATCGGCATGGCCCTGGTGGGCCACGAGGAGGGGAGCGAAGTTAGGATTCAGATCCCCGCCGGCGTGCGGCGATACGAGATCCTGGAGCTCAAGACCATCCACGACGTGGCCTGATGCCCGGACCGGACGAACCGCAGGACCCCAAGGACCTCAAGAACCTGGATCAACCCAAGGAAAGGGGCCGCGCCAACATGAACAAGTACAAGCGCGAACAGAAATGCTCCTTCTGCGGCAAGGGCCCGCAGGAAGTGGAACAGCTCCTCGCGGGGCCCGATGCCTTCATCTGCAACGAGTGCGTGGAGGCGGGCAACCTGCAGCTGCGCCTGGGGCGCCAGGGCAAGCCCGGCGTGGGCCGCCATGAGACGAAGCTGGCCCGCCCCAAGGAGATCAAGGCCAACCTCGACGACTACGTCATCGGGCAGGAGGAGGCCAAGAAGCGCCTCTCCGTGGCCGTGTACAACCACTACAAGCGCATCCTGGCCCCCAAGAAGGCCCTGGGTGCCACCGACGTGGAGCTCTCCAAGAGCAACATCCTGCTCATCGGCCCCACGGGCACGGGCAAGACCCTGCTGGCTCAGACCCTGGCCCGCTTCCTGGACGTGCCCCTCGCCATGGCCGACGCCACCACGCTGACGGAAGCCGGCTACGTGGGCGAGGACGTGGAGAACATCCTCACCAAGCTCCTGCAGGCCGCCAACTACGACGTGGAGCGGGCCCAGCGCGGCATCGTCTTCATCGATGAGATCGACAAGATCGGCCGCAAGAGCGAGAACCCCAGCATCACCCGCGATGTGAGCGGCGAGGGCGTGCAGCAGGCCCTCCTGAAGCTGGTGGAAGGCACCGTGGCCAACGTGCCCCCCCAGGGCGGCCGCAAGCACCCCCACCAGGAGTTCATCCAGCTGGACACGGCCAACATCCTGTTCATCTGCGGCGGCGCCTTCGTGGGCATCGAGGACATCATCAAGCAGCGCGTCCGCGCCAAGGCCGTGGGCTTCGGCGCCTCCCCGAACTCCAAGGAGTCCAAGGAGAACCTGCTGGCCCTGGCGGAGCCCGAGGACATCATCAAGTTCGGGCTCATCCCCGAGCTGGTAGGCCGCCTCCCCGTGATGGCGAGCCTCACGCCCCTGGACCGCGAGGCCCTGGTGCGCATCCTCACCCAGCCCAAGAACGCCGTGTCGAAGCAGTTCCAGAAGCTCTTCGAGATGGATGACGTGGAGCTCACCTTCGACGAGGGCGCCCTGGATGCCATCGCGGACCAGGCCCTGGCCCGCAAGCTGGGCGCTCGCGGCCTCCGCAGCCTCCTGGAGCAGATCCTCCTGGAACCCATGTTCGAGCTACCCTCCGCCGACCGGACCCAGAAGGAGAGCCTGCGGCTCACTCGGGCCAAGGTGGAGGAAGTGTTGGGTCTGCCCCCCACGGAAATTTCCGCAGCGGGCTGACGCGTTCCAAGGTCATGCCAAGGGCGGGGTCATCCCGCCCTTTGTTTTTGGGATTCAACCGCCCCGGCCCGAGGCGGTCCAATGGGACATGCGACCCCTGACCCTCCTCCTCCCCGTCTTCCTCCTCGTTAGCCTGGCCTGCGGCGGTGGCGGCTCCAGCAGCACGCCGGCCCCCGCGGGCGACCCCTGGGCGGCGGTGGATGCCGCGATCGTGGCCAACCAGAGCCAGTTCAACGGCGGACTCACGGTGGAGGTGCTCCAGCCGGGAGGCGTCGTCCACAGCTTCTCCGCCGGGGGCTTCAGCAACAGCACGCCCGTGCTCGTGGCCTCGGCCAGCAAGTGGGTGTCGGCCACCACCCTCCTGCGACTGGTGGATCAGGGCTTCCTCACGCTGGACACGCCCACCTCCGCCCTGCTCACCGATGCGGGAGGCGCGCCCTGGGCCGGGAACCTGGGCAATGCCAAGCTGCGCCACCTGCTCAGCTTCACCACGGGCATCTCCGGGGATGTGCCCGCCTCCGAAGACACCTCCCTCACCCTGGATGCGGCGGTGAAGGCCATCTACGCCGATCAGGCGGCCACGGCCATGGCACCGGGGAGCTACTTCCACTATGGCAATACCCACCTGCGCATTGCCGCGCGCATGGCCGAGGTGGCCACGGGGAAGACCTGGGCCCAGATCGTGCGGGAGCAGCTGGGGACCCCCCTGGGCTGGCCCGTCTGGGCCACCTACGGCGGCCCCAACTACAACCCGGCGGGGAACCTGTACATCGACGGCCAGAACTACGTGAAGTTCCTGAACCTCCAACTCCGAAAGGGGATGTACGGAACCCAGCGCCTGCTGCCCGAGGCGCTCATCGACGCCCAGCGGGCCGACGCCTACGGCCCCGCCACCACCATCTCCTACAGCCCCTACCTGACCGCCCAGGGGAAGACCTACCACTACGGCTTCGGTAACTGGTTGGAGACGGCGGGCGGCGGGGCCCCCAGTGGCGGGGATCCCGTGATCCGCTGGTCCAGCACCGGCACCTTTGGCTGGGCCCCCTGGGTGACCGCCGACTCGGCCTACGCCGCCGTGATCATGACCCGCCAACCCCTGCAGGGCATGACCGAGGCTTCCGAGGCCCTGAAGGGCACCTTGGACCCCCTCATCCGGCAGGCCCTGGCCCAGGGCGGGGGGACCGTGATCCGCCCCCTCCCCTGAGGGGAAGCCTGTTCCACCATCCTTGTCGTTTCCTTCCCAGCCGCCGATAGAATGATCCTGGGGCTCTCCGCCCCGGAGTCCGAATCGAATGAGCGTTCCCAAGACCCTCACCCTGCCCGCCATCCCCATCCGGGATCTGGTGCTCTTCCCGGGTGCCCGGGTGCCCTTCGTGGTGGGGCGCCGGGCTTCGGTGCGGACGCTGGAACTGGCCATCAAGGCCGGTGACCACCTGCTGATGCTCACGCAGAAGGATCCCCGGCAAGAGGCCCCCAAACAGGATGACCTCTTCGAGGTGGGGACCCTGGCCCTGGTCGAGAGTGTCATCGCGCTGCCCAAGGACTACTACAAGGTGGGCGTGAAGGGCGTGGCCCGGGTGCGCCTCCGGAAATACCTCGACGAGGGCGAGGTCATCCAGGCCGAGGCCTACATGCTGCCCGAGCCCGCCGCCACGGGGCAGGAGGGACTGGCGCCCTTCCACGCCGCCGTGGAGGGCTTCCTGGCCCGGAATCCCGACGCCAGCCGCCTCCTGAGCCTGGATCAGATCCGGGAACTCCCCCTGGGCAAGGCCATCGATACCGTGGCGGGGCTCGTGCCCGCGGAAGTCCGCCAGAAGCAGCACGTGCTCGAGCAGGTGGACCTCAACGCGCGCCTCCAGAGCCTGCTGGAGCTGCTGGAGGTGGACGCCACCCGCAGCGAAGTGGACCGCACCCTGGAGGAGAAGACTCGCCAGCGGCTGGATCAGGACCACAAGCAGTACGTGCTCAACGAGAAGATGCGAGTCATCCAGCAGGAGCTGGGGAAAAAGGACGAGAAGGACGAGTTCGGCAAGCTCCGCGCCGCCATCGAAGAGGCGGGCATGTCGGAGGAGGCCAAGGCCAAGGCCCTGGAGGAGCTGGAGCGGCTGGAGGCCATGCCCCCCCAGAGCGCCGAGGCCACGGTCAGCCGCACCTACATCGAGTGGCTCATCGCCCTGCCCTGGAAAGCCATGGCCGACGAGCGGCTGGACTTGGGCGAAGCCGAAAAGGTGCTCGATGAGGACCACGCCGGCCTGGACAAGATCAAGGCCCGCATCCTCGAGCACCTGGCCGTCATGAAGCGGCTCAAGGACGAAGCGGGCGAAGCCGGGGAGACCCGGGCCCTGCGCGGCCCCATCCTCTGCCTCGTGGGACCTCCGGGCGTCGGCAAGACCTCCCTGGCCCGCAGCATCGCCCGGGCCCTCAACCGCCCCTTCGTGCGGCTCTCCCTGGGTGGCGTGCGTGACGAGGCGGAGATCCGGGGCCATCGCCGCACCTACATCGGCAGCATGCCCGGCCGGATCATCAGCCTCATGAAGAAGGCCAAGGTCCGCAACCCGCTCATGCTGCTGGACGAGATCGACAAGATGGCCCATGACTACCGGGGCGATCCGAGCGCGGCCCTGCTGGAGGTGCTCGACCCCGAGCAGAACGGGGCCTTCCAGGATCACTACCTCGATGTCGGCTACGACCTGAGCCAGGTGCTCTTCCTGGCCACGGCCAACGTGCGCCACCAGATCCCCGAGCCCCTGGAGGACCGCCTCGAGGTGCTGGACCTCAGCGGCTACACCCTGCGGGAAAAGCTCGCCATCGCCGAAGCCCACCTCATCCCCCGCGCCCTGGAGGCCACGGGCATGAAGGGCATGGAGGTGACCTTCGAGAGGGCGGCGCTGGAGAAGCTCATCCAGAACTACACCCGGGAAGCCGGCGTGCGTCAGCTGGAGCGGGAGCTCAGCAATGTGCTGCGCAAGCTGGCCCGTCACAGCCTCCAACCCCACAAGGGGGATCTGGCGGGCGAGGCCTTCAACCCGGTGGTCACCGCCGAACGCCTGCCCAAGCTCCTGGGCCCCGAGAAGGTGCTGGATCCCAAGCTCGACGAGCACGCGGTGCCCGGCGTGGTGAACGGCCTGGCCTGGACCCCCACCGGGGGCGACCTGCTCACCATCGAGGCCTCCGTGCTGCCCGGCAAGGGCAACCTCAAGCTCACGGGCAAGCTGGGCGAGGTCATGCAGGAGAGCGCCAACATCGCCCTCTCCTTCGTGCGGGCCCGGGCCGAACGCCTGGGGTTGGCGCCGGACTTCCTCGAAAAGGTGGACATCCATCTGCACGTGCCCGAGGGCGCCATCCCCAAGGACGGCCCCAGCGCCGGCATCACCCTGGCCACGGCCCTCATCAGCGTGCTCACGGGCATCCCCGCCCGCCCGGACATGGCCATGACCGGCGAGCTCACCCTGCGCGGCATGGTGCTGCCCATCGGCGGCGTGAAGGAGAAGCTCCTGGCCGCCCACCGCATGGGCCGCAAGGCCGTGCTGTTGCCCTCGGAGAACGCCCGCCACCTGGAGGAGGTGCCCGCGGAGGTGCGCGAGCAGCTCAGCATCCACCTCGTGGGCCACATGGACGAGGTCATCGAGCTGGCCCTCACCCGGCGGCCCACCCCGAGGACCTCGGAACCGGCCAAGGCCCCCGCGGACCAGGCCCAGACGGCGCAATAAGAGGCCGGAGGCTGGAGACCTCAGGCTGGAGGCTCGAATCGGCGCAGGGGCGCAAGGCACCCCTGCCTGAGCTCCCAAAACGGGACTCCGCCCCGCTCCAAATCGAACCTCCAGTCTCCAGCCTGCAGCCTGATAGACTGCTGCCATGCGCTTCCTCAGCAGCCACGCGATCCATTTCCTGCTGATGGGATCGGGCCTCAGCCTGATCCTGGGATTGCTGCATCCCACCACGCGGCCGGAGCGCACGAAGCTGAGCATCCTCAAGCATGCCGGCGGCTTCCTGGGCATCGGCCTGATCCTGGCCTGGGTGATGTACCTGCTGCCCCGACACCCCGTCCGCTTCTGATCGCGCTTCCGAGGTTCCGTTGGTCGAGAAGGTCCTGGGGCGCTGGCCCCACCTCGTGACGGCCCTGGAAGCGGCCTGGCACCGCTTCGAACAGGTGTTCCCCCTCGGGGGCCGCGTGGCCCGCTTCTGCTGGGAGGTCGCCCGCAAATTCCAGAAGGACGATTGCCTCAGCTACGCCGCGGGCCTCAGCTTCTGGCTCACGGTGAGCCTCGTGCCCCTGGCCACACTGCTCTTCAAGGTGCTCGTGCTGGTGCTGGGCTCCAAAGCCTATGCCCAGAGCACCCAGGGCCTGCTGGAATCCCTGATCCCCTACCTCCCCGACACCTTCGTGGAGGACATCATCAAGAACAGCCAGAAGTTGAACGGCGTGTGGTTCTCCTGGTTCGTGCTGATCTTCGGCAGCTACTGGGGCATCAGCCAGCTGGACACCACCCTGGCCCACGTCTTCGGCACCCGCGCCAAGAAGCACCGGGAGACCCGCAAGAACCACTTCATCCGCCAGATCAGCATCCTCCTGGGCGGCATCGTGGTGCTGGTGGCCTTCATGGTCCTGCTGGTGGGCGGCCTGCTCCACCGCTTCTTCGGCTTCAAGACCGGTGTCCTGATCCCCTTCCTCACGCCCCTGCTGGGCTTCGTGGTGGTGGCGGCCATCCTCCAGCACCTGCCCCGCATCCACGTGAAGCTCAAGCACGCCCTCCTGGGCGCCGCCATCAGCTCCGGCTTCTGGTGGCTCGCCAAGTGGGGCTTCGGCGTCTACCTGGAGCACACGATGACCTGGGGCATCATGTACGGCTCCCTACTGGGCATCGTCGCCGGTCTCACCTTCCTCTACTACAGCTGCGCCATCTTCCTGCTCGGCGCCGAGGTCACGGCGGCCTTTTACCGGCACGAGACGGGCACACATCCGATCCCGAAGAACCTGCTGAAGGGGAAGTAGGAAGGATGAAGGACTCGGCCTCCTTCATCCTTCCTCGTCCTCCCCCTTCCCGCGTTGGCTCGCGGGAATGGAGAAGCCCTCGGCCTTGTACTCGTTGATCTTGTTGCGCACGGTGCGCAGGGCGATGTCGAGCTGTTCGGCGGCGTGGGTGCGGTTGCCCTTGAGGGCGCTGAGGGTGGAGAGGAGCCAGAAACGCTCCAGCTCCGGCAGGCTCAGGCCCAGGGGCAGCACCACGGGGGTACCCAGGGGCAGGCCCGTGAGGGGCTTGCGGGGGTCCGCCACCACGGCGCCGGCGGGCAGGTTGCCCTGGGCGGCGGTGGAGAGGTTCGCCGGGCCCGTGCGGGGGGCCGGAGCCGCGCCGATCCAGGTCTCCTGGACGGACGGAGCGGGAGGATCCTCGGGGATGTCGTTCATGTGCCCCTCCGGGACGAGCCAAAGCAGATCACGCCAAGTGAGCTGGGCCTGCTTGGCCAGCACCACGCACCGCTGCATGGCGTTCTCCAGCTCCCGGATGTTGCCCGGCCAGCTGTGGCAGGACAGGGCATGCAGGAAGCTGGGGGCCAGCTGGGGCACGGGCCGCTCGTTCTCGCGGGCACAGCGCTCCGCGAAGTGGGCGGCCAGCAGGGCGAGGTCCCCTTGGCGCACGCGCAGGGGCGGCAGGTCCAGGGGGATGACGTTCAGTCGGTAGTAGAGGTCCTCCCGGAAACGCCCGGCCTTCACCTCGGCCTGGAGGTCCCGGTTCGTGAGGGCGATGAGGCGCACGTCCACGCTGATGGGCTTGGCGCCGCCCAGGCGGTCGATGAGGCGCTCCTGGATGGCGCGGAGGATCTTGCCCTGGAGGGCCAGGGGCAGCTCGCCGATCTCGTCCAGCACGAGGGTTCCACCGTCCGCCTGCTCGAAGCGGCCCTGGCGGCTGGAGGTGGCGCCCGTGAAGGCCCCCTTCTCGTGGCCGAAGAGTTCGCTCTCCAGCAGGGTCTCGGGGATGGCGGCGCAGTTGATGGCCACGAAGGGGCCGCTTCGGCGGGGAGAGGCCTGGTGGATGAGGCGGGCCAGCAGTTCTTTGCCCGTGCCGCTCTCCGCCTGGATGAGGATGGTGGCTTTGCTGTCCGCAGCGCGGCGGGCCAGGGCGAGGGTCTCGGAGAGGGCGGGGTCCTGGGTGAGGATCACCGGGGCGTCGCCCGGGGCCTCGGCCTTGAGGTGGCCTTCGCTGCGGATGGCCTTCTTCAGGGCCTCCGTGAGCTCCTCGGGGCCGAAGGGCTTGGAGAGGTAGTCGAAGGCGCCCAGGCGCATGGCCTCCCGGGCCGTGTCCAGGCTGCCGAAGGCGGTGACGAGGAGGACGGGC
>DATFAX010000027.1:0-2646 GCA_035254125.1 Holophagaceae bacterium
TGGGGCTGGTGCAGTAGGTGATGCCGATGCCCTTGACCGAGCGGGGATCGTAGGCCGGGATGGCCTGGTTCTTCACCACGGGCACCCGGGTGACGCCGTAGGTGCGCCCCACGGCGCCCGCGCCCGAGCCGATCACGCGGCCCAGGGCCGTGCCCTTGCCGATCTCCTCGTGCAGGATGCGGACCACTTCCTTGCCGTCGCCCCAGGGCAGGAGACCTGCCTCCATGGCCACGCCGAAGGCCACGGCGGTCTCGATGGAGTCGAGGCCGAGGTCGTCCATGAGGTTGTCGGCCCGGGCGATGTCGTCCAGCTCCTTGATGAGGCAGTTGGCGCCCAGGCCCCAGATGGTTTCGTACTCGAAGCCGGAGGTCAGGTACTGGCCGTCTTTGTCGTGGTAGACCTGGGAACACTGGATGACGCAGCCCGCGTGGCAGCCGTGTCGGGGCTTGCCCCCCCGGGCCACGATGGTGTCGTGCATGGTCTCGCCGCAGATCTGCTCGTGCCCGTCGAACTGGCCGTGGGTGAAGTTGCGGGTGGGCAGGCCGCCGGCCTCGTGGAGGATGTTGACCAGCACGTTCGTGCCGTAGGTGGGAAGGCCCTGGCCGCTCACGGGATGGTCCATGAGGGCCTTCGTGAAGACGCGGGAGGCGGCCTTGAAGGCCTCGGGATCCGCGAGCTGGATGCCGGGGGCGCCCTCGTCGTCGATGGCGATGAACTTGATGCGCTTGGAGCCCATGACGGCGCCGAGGCCGCCGCGGCCGTGGCTGCGGATCTTGCCCGAGGGATCCTTCACCGAGATGTTCGCCGAGGTGAGCTTCATCTCGCCCGCGGGGCCGATCGCGATCACGCCGGTCTTCTTGCCCATCAGCGCCTGGAGGGCGTCGATGACGGCGAAGTTCCCCAGGCCCAGGAGGCCGCGCTCCTCTTCGATGGCGACGCCGTCCTTGCCGACCTTGAGCGCGTACCAGCCCTCGCCCGGGGGCACGCCTTCGACGATCAGGGCCTTGATGCCCAGGCGAGCGAACATCTGGGCCGCCGTGCCGCCCACGTTGCTCTCCTTGATGCCCCCCGTGAGGGGGCTCTTGGCGCCGGCGGAGAGGCGGCCCGAGTTGGAGGCCGCCGTGCCCGACAGCAGGCCGGGCGCGAAGACCAGCTTGTTGTTGGGCCCGAGGGCGTGGCAGGCGGGCGGAACCTCCTTCGCCACGATGGTCGACGTGAGGGCCCGGCCCCCCAGGCCGGCCCACTCGGCGGGCGTCTCCTCGACCCGGGTGGTCAGGTCGGTCATGTTCACGCGCAGGATCTTGTCCATGGTGGATTCCCCTCGAGGGTTCGGGTCGATTCCCGACCAAGGCAGGAGCTATGCCGGGAACCGGATCGGGAGGATCATTCACGACATGGGTATCCTCGAAGCCCGACTCTCCTGGGCGAAGATGGGAAAAAATGGCGAGCCGAATCCTCCGGAGGCCACCGCCAGTCTTTGTGTCGAAACGTTACTTATTGATCATTTATGTATCGGATCGGTAACATGATGGGACAGATCGGCGCGGTTCCAGAGACCGGCCTCTGGAGGGGCCATGGCACAGAAGGGGGGACAGGCCACGGCGCGCTGGGCGGTCTGGGACCGCTTCATCCGGGAGGGGGTCCTCGAGCCTGGAGCGCTGGGCCCTGAGCTGGAGGCCTCCTGGCGCCGCTGCAAGGCTGCGGGCGTGGATCCGCTGGCGGAGCGCTCCACGAGGGTGCTGGGGTCCGCCGAGTTCGCGGCGCTGGCGGAGCGGAAGCAGGACCTGATCCGGGTCGCCAAGCCCTTCATGGAGAACCTGTACAGCCTGGTGGCGGGCTCCAGCTTCGTGGTGCTGCTCTTCGATGAGCAGGGCTACCTCCTGGAAGCCGTGGGCAACCCGGACCGCATCCTCGCGTCCCAGGACCTGAACCTGAACAAGGGGGCGCTCTGGGCCGAGGGCGAGGTGGGCACCAACGGGGCCGGAACGCCGCTGGTGTTGGGCCGCCCCTTCCAGGTCTCGGGCGCCGAGCACTACTGCCAGAAGCACCACCGCTGGACCTGCTCCGGGGCGCCCATCTTCGATCCGCGGGGGAAGACCATCGGCCTGTTGGACATGACCGGGCCCGTGGACGAGACGCACATCCACACGCTCGGGCTGGTGATGGCCGCGGTGGAGGCCATCCAGCACGAGCTGGAGGTGGGTCAGAAGAACCGGGAGCTGAGGCTGCTGAACAACCGGCTCTCCAGCATCATCCTCACAGTCACCGACGGGGTGCTGGTGCTGGACGTCGACGGCGTCCTCGACCAGATCAACCCCGTGGCCGAGCGTCTGCTGGGGGTCTCCAGCCAGCAGGCCGCCGGCAAGCGCATCACGGACCTGGTGCGGGACCTGGGGCCCATCCGCGAGCTGCTGGCCTGGGGCCGCGAGTTCCTGGACCGGGAGCTGGAGCTGGCCTCCGGGAAGGGCACCCTCCAGTGCGTCGCCAGCGGCAAGCCCATCCTGGACGAGGGCGGCGTGGTCAAGGGGGCCGTGCTGTTCGTGAACCCCATCAACAAGATCAAGGGGCTCATCAACCGCTTCAGCGGGGCCCAGGCCACCTTCCGCTTCGAGGACATCCTGGGGCAGGGGGAGTCCCTGCAGCGGG
>DATFAX010000028.1:0-13803 GCA_035254125.1 Holophagaceae bacterium
GAGGGTCATCACGTTCAACGTGAAGTTCATGGCCCGCATGATGATGAAGGTGCCGACGATGGACACGGGCAGCGTGAGGCTCGTGATGAGCGTGGACCGCCAGCTCTTCAGGAAGTAGAAGACGATGAGGATGGTGAGCAGACCGCCCAGGTAGATGGCGACCTCCACGTCCTCCACGCTCTCGGAGATGAACTTGGCGTTGTCCTTGGCGGTGACCAGGGTGACGCCCTGATCCTTGAGTTCGGGCTCCAGGGACTTGAGCACCTTGTTGACGCTCTGCACCATGGCCACGGTGTTGCCGCCCGTCTGGCGTTGCACTTCCAGGGCCACCACGTCCTGCCCGTCAAGGCGGGCCAGGCTGCGCTTCTCCTTGATGCCATCCACGACGTTGGCCACTTCCCACAATTCGATGGGACGGCCCTGCTTGTTGCCCACGATGACGTTCCGGTAGGCCTCCACGGTGCGGATCTTCGCATCCACCTTCACGGCCACTTCGCGGGTTCCCTGCAGCAGGTTGCCGCTGGGCACGTCGGAGGTGTCGCCACCCACGGCGTTCATCACCTGGCCCAGGGAGAGGCCCAGGGACTCCAGCTTCTGGGGGTCCACCTGCACCTGGATCTCCCGGGTGGAGCCACCCACGACATCCACCTTGCCGACGCCAGGCACGTTCTCCAGGCGCCGCTTGAGGAAGTCCTCGGCGATGCGGGTGAGTTCCTTGTCCTGGATCTTCCCGGCATGGGCCTCATCGGGCCTCACGACGATGGAGAGCACCGGCAGCTGCGCCGGGTCGAACTTGGAGATGACGGGCTCCTCGATGGTGTCGGGGAGGTTGCGGCGGATCTGGCCGATGCGGGTGCGCACGTCGTCCAGGGCCTTGTCCACGTCGCGATCCAGCTGGAACTGGATGATGAGCGTGCCCACGGATTCCTGGCTCGTGGAGCTGATCTCCTTGATCTTCTCGATGGGATTGACGGCCTCCTCGATCTTCTTGATCACGTCCTGCTTGACGCTCTCGGGGCTCGCGCCGGGATAGACGATGGAGACGGTGACCGTGGGGATGTCGGTGTTGGGGTACTGATCGATGCCCAGCCCCTTCACGCTGAAGAGGCCGAGCACCATGAGGGCCAGCATGATGCACGTCGTGAAGACCGGCCGGCGAATGGAGAAATCGGAAAGGAACATCGCTCAGTTCCCCTTCGCCATGGAGGTGACCTTCAGGCGGGTGCCCTCCTTCACCAGGTCCTTGCCCTCGGCCACCACCCGGTCCCCCGGGTTGAGGCCGTTCACGGCGCGCCAGCCGTTCTGCTCCATCCCGAAGGTGACGGCCACGGCTTTGGCGACATTGCCCGAGGCCAGCCAAAGCTTGCCTTCCCGGCCTTCGGCCTTGAGCAGGGTGGCCGGAAGGGCCGGAAGGGTCTGCTCTCCTTCACCCAAGATCTCGCCATCCACGAAGGTGCCGCTCTTGAGGGTGCGCTCGGGGTTGGGGACCTCCATGCGCACCTTCAGCGTGCGGCCGTCCTGGCCGAGGCTGGGACTAACCTGGGTGACCTTGCCATCGAAGGGACGGTCGAACCCGGCCGCGCGGAAGCGGATGATCTGACCGGGCTTCACCACCGCGGCGGCGGCGGCGGGCAGGTCGGCCTGGATCTCCATGCGGCGGTTGTCCACCACCTCGAAGACGGGTTGACCGGGGCTGATGACGTCGCCCGGCTGGATGGTGCGGCGGGCCACCTGGCCGTCGAAGGGGGCGGTGATGCGGGCCTTCTTCAAGCGCACCCGGGCCATGCCCGCCTGGCTGTCGGCCGTCTGCCACAGGGTTTCCGCCTGCTGGGCGGCCTGCTTGGTGATGCTCCGCTTGGCCAGCAGGGCCGTGGCACGGTCGTGATCGGCCTTGGCCTGTTCGGCCTGGGCTTCGGCGGCCCGCAGGGCCAGGGCGAGGTCGTCCTCGTCCTGGGTGCTCAGGAGGGACCCCGCCTTCACGGAGTCGCCTTCCTGCACGAGGACCCGGGTGACGCGGCCGGGGACCTCCGCGCGCAGCTCGGCCCGGTTCACGGCGAGCAGGTTGCCCGTGAAGGCGAAGCTGGGGCGGAAGGTGCGGTTCTCAACCGCCGCGGTGGTGACGGAGAGCTCGGCGGCCTCCTTCACCACCTGCTGGCGATCCAGCTCGGCGTTGCGCTGGCCGCGATGGTAAGTGGCGGCGCCACCGATGACGAGCACGAGGGCCAGGCCCGAAATAATGAGCATGTTGCGGTTCATGAGGTTCCTTTCGGGTCGATCGATCAGAGGGGGGCGAGGCCGAGGGAGCGTCGCAGGTCGAGGAGGGCGGACCAGACGGCCAGCTGCGCCTGAACGCGCTGGCTCTCCAGCTGGCGTTCCTGGCGCTCGGCCTGGAGCAGGTCCAGGGAGCTGATGAGGCCTTCGGCGAAGGATTCGCGGCTAACGCGCAGGGCCTCCTGCCCGGCATCGTGGGCCTTGGTGGCGGCTTCCAGGAAGGCCTGGGCCTTGCCCACCTCCCGGCGGGCGGAGGCCTGCTGCACCTGGATCTGGCGCTCGGTGTCCACCTTGCTCTGGCGGATCTGCTCCAGCACGGCCCGGTTCTGGGCGCGTTTGCCGCTGGTGCGGAGGCCGTCGAAGATGGGCACCTTCAGGGTGAGGCTCACCCGCCAGGTGTCGTAGGGCTCCTTGAAGAGGTTGTCGGTCTTGCCCGCCTGATAGCCGGCGCTGGCACTGAAGTCGAGCCTGGGTCGCAGGTCGGAGGTGATGATCTGGTCGTTGATCCGGTAGCCCTTCTCCTGCTCATTGAGCTGCTGGAGTTCGCTGCGGTCCACGCCCCGGAGGTCCGCAGGGACCACGGCGGGCGCCAAGGGCTCCACTTCGAGGGGGGTGCGGGGATCCAGGCCCAACTGCCCGTTGAGCAGCTCCTGAGCGCGCTGGTAGTTGGCCTGGGCCTGGAGGGCCTCGGGGGCCACGCCCTCCAGCTCCGCCTGGGCCCGGAGCAGGTCCAATTGCGTGGCGCTCTGGGCGTCGAGCTTGTTCTGGATGTCCTCCAGCAGCTTGGCGGCCGTCTCCTGCTTCACCTTCACCACGTCCAGCTGGGCCTGGGCCTGGAGCACGCCCAAGTAGGCCTTGGCCACCCCGTGAAGGATGTCCAGCTCGGCGGTGGTGTAAGCGGCTCGGGCTTCGGCCTCGCCGATCTTGGCCACGTCGACGGCGCCCGAGAGCTTGCCCCAGGCGAAGATGGGCTGCACGAGGTTGAGCTGGGTGGTGTAGATGGACCGGGCGCCCACGAGGCTGCTGGGCGACAGGCCGAACTGGGCGGCGCTGTCCGCGAAGCCGCTGTTCAGGATGGAGACGTCCCGGGCACGGGTGAAGTCGCCGATGGCCGTGAGCTGCGGGAGCGCATCGGCCCGAGCCGTGGTGATGAGGCTGCGGCGCTCCTCCACGCGGGCGGCGGCGGCCTTCAGCAAGGCGTTCTCGGCTTTGGCGCGGGCCAAGGCGCCGCTCAGGTCGACCTTGAGGGGTGCCGCGGGGGCTTGGAGGGCCACGAGGGCTGCAAGGATCATGGGCATGGCTTAGGCTCCGACTTCGGCGGGAGAGACCCCGAGGGCCCTCAGGGTGTGTTCGAAAACGAAGGTGCAGAAGGCGTCCCGGTCCTCCGGGAAGGGCTTCCCACCCGTGCGCAGGCGGATGATCCCGGGCAGCAGGCGGTTGATGAGGATGGGGCCGCTGATGCACCCGCAGAGGGTGAGCTCCTCGGCCTGGGAGATCCCCGGGCGGAGGATGCGCACGCAGGCCGCCAGGTGCTCGAACTTGGTGGCCATGAACTCCCGATCCAGGTCCGGCAGGTAGGGGCTGTCCACACGCCCCAGCTCCCGCATGAGGATCGCCATGAAGGCCTCTTCCAAATCGCTGGCGTTTTCGGCCAACTTCAGGTCCTGGGCCATGCCCATGATGTGGACCCTGAGCCCCTCGATGGCCTTGACCCTCGCATCGGGATCCTCCGGAGAGGGCGGCGGGGGCAGCACGTGGCAGCCCTGCTCGAAGCCGGCCCGGAGCACCGCTTGGTAGAGGCCCTCTTTGTTGCAGAAGTGGTAGGCCACCATGGCCGAATTGGCGTGGGCCGCGGCGGCGATCTCGCGGATGCCGACCCCGTCGAAGCCCCGCTGGGCGAAGAGCAGGGTGGCCGCTTCCACCAGACGTTGCTTCACATCGGTTCGGGCTTCGGGTTCGGCGTTCACAAGGACCTCAATCAATCGATTGATTAATTCAACTCCACCAGATTAATCAATCGATTGATTAGGTCAACCCCCAAAAGTTGGGCCGTCACACCGGACGTGGTATTCCTAGGGGATCGCGGAGTCCCCCATGATGTTCCTGGTCTTCTACTTCCTCCTGTCGGCCGTGCTCTTCTTCCAGGGCCTGCACCTCTCCGGCGAGGTCACCCAGCCCCTGGGCACGCTGCCCGAGGAGGTGGGCCAGGCCCCCGAGCCCTCCAAAAAGTGGGGCGCCTTCCTCATGACCTACGGGACCCTGGCGGCCGCCGTGGGGCTCGCCGGGTTCCAGTGGCCCTTCTTCGTGCCCGCCCGGCCCGCCGTGATCGCCCTGGGCGGTGTCGTCCTCGCCGTATATGCCCTCTGGCTCCTCTTCGCCGCCCGCAAGGTGGAGTTCATCGGCAAGCCCAGCGCCGATCACGGGGATCACGGCCACGGCCACCACTGAGGCCCGTTTCCGACCTGGATGAGGGACGCTTCCGGGCGTCCCTTTTTTTGACATTCCCATGGCGCATCCCCCGAGGAGGGGACTAAAGTTGACTATTCCGCTCTGTTTTGGAGACGCTGTGGCAACCCGCCCCCTCGACCTGGAAAATCCCGTCGTCAAAGCCAAGCTCGAAGCCTGGCTCCAGGAGATTGATGCCCGGATCCGCGATCCCCACACCGATCGCAACGCGCTCTGCATCGAGCTCGGCCGGGGGTTCTACGGGCTCTCCGAGACGCCGCGCAACCTCCACGAAGAGATCCTCCACCTGAACCTGGACCCCCGGAACGCCACCACCGAGGCCGAGTACTACAGCGAGATCGATCCCGAGAAATGGGCGCCCGTGAAGCCGCTCACCTGGCTCTGGCAGCTCTTCGACAACAGCCCCCTCAATGCCAATGTCTGGCTGGGCCTGAAGTTCCGCGCCATGCTGGCGCCCCACATCTTCAAGTCCGTGGGCAAGAACGTGAAGTTCTTCACCGGCATCGAGTGGAGCTTCGGCTACAACATCAGCCTCGGTGATGACGTGGTGATTCACCGCTTCGTGCTGTTGGACGACCGCGGCTCCATCACCATCAAGGACAAGGCCAGCATCAGCGACTACGCCAACATCTACAGCCATTGGCACGATCTGGTGGAACCCGCCATCGTCTATCTCGGCGATACGGTCATCGGCGAGGCCGCCCGTGTGACCTACCACAGCACCGTGCTCAGCGGCACCAAGGTGGGGGATTTCGCCATGGTGGGCACCGGCGGCCTCGTCACCAAGGACGTGCCGGATTACACCGTGTCCATCGGCCTGCCTGCCCGGCCCGCGCGCCTCAAGCCCAACGCCCCCGCACACGTGACCTCCACCTCGGAGCTCAAGAAGTAGCCTGGAGCCTGGAACCCGTACGTTCCCCTGGAGACCCGATGGCGAAGATCGCCGTGGTGGACGACGCCAAGCTCATGCGCACGATCCTCATGGCCGCCCTGGAACAGGCCGGCCATGAGGTGGTCGTCCTGGAACCCCTGGCCGCCAGCGAAGTGGGGGACATCCTCCAGCAGCACGCCCCGGACCTCCTCCTCACGGACTTCAACATGCCCGGCGCGAACGGCGCCACGGTGATCCGCATGGCCCGGCGGGTCCTCCCGGAGCTGCCCGTGGTGGTGGTGACCGCCTTCGGCGATGCGGAGACCACCGCCCTGCTGAAGAAGCTGAACGTGGGGGCCGTCCTGCGGAAACCCGTGCGGCCCGAGGACGTGAAGGTCGCCGTCGCGGCGGCCCTCCGGGTGATCGAGCCCCCCTCCCTCGACTGAGGGCGATCGGGTCAGCCCTGGATCCAGGTGGCCTCGAGGCCCAGCAGCAGATCCACGGCCTTGCGGCCCCGGGGGCCGGGATCCTCCGTGAAGTCGTTCACCCAGGCGTTCACGTAGCGGCCGATCATCTCGCGGTCCATGCCGCGACCGAAGGACTGGCTGTAATCCACGCTTTCCCAGTGGCGCTGGCGGGCCATCACCACGCTCTTGCGCATCACCGTGGCGAAGCGCTGGATCACGTCGGGAGGCAGATCCGTGCGAATGGCGTTGCCGCCCATGGGCAGGGGCAGGTCGTGCGCGGCCTTCCACCAGGCGCCCATGTCCTCCACGAGGTGCAGGCCGGCCGCCTGGTACATGAGCTGGCTCTCATGGATCAGCAGCCCCGCCTGGAACTCGCCCCGCTGCACGGCGGGCATGATCTCGTCGAAGGGGCGCAGCTCCACCTTGGGCTCGAACCCCAGGGTCTCGCACCAGCGGCGCATGCTCAGGTAGGCGCTGGTGCGCTTGCCCGGGATGACGATGGTGACGTCCCGCAGGTCGTCGGCGTGCATGGGCTCGCGGGAGACCACCAAGGGCCCCGTGCCCTCCTGGATGGAGCTGCCTGCCGTGAGCAGGGCGTAGCGGTCCTTCAGCTCCGGGTAGGCCCCGAAGCTGATGGCCGTGACGTGGTACTTCGCTTCCAGCGCCTCGGTGTTCAGCTGTTCGATGTCCTTGCGGACGAACTCGAAGGTGAAGCCCTCGGGATCCATCCAGCCCAGGGCCAGGGGGGCCATCATGTAGGCGTCGTCGGAATCGGGGCTGTGGGCGATGGTGAGGTGCATGGGGTGCTTTCAGCGATCAGCATTCAGCGATCAGCCAGAGCAGGGAGGCGCGGCAGGCGCGCTGACAGCTGAGAGCTGATCGCTGACCGCGGTGGTTAGTAACCGAACCCGTCCTTGCGGATGTGCACGTAGGGCTTCTTCTCAGCGTCCTGGAGGGCGCCGCCCACCAGCTCGCCGATGAAGATGTGGTGGTCGCCACCGGTCTCCAGGCGCTTGGTGAACTTCAGGACGAGGTAGGCGTAGCCGTTGGCGAAGACGGGGGCGAGGTGACCGTCAGCCAGGGTCTGGGGATCCTCGGCCCAGGGATCGATGCCGGGCTCGAAGCCCTTGCCGTAGCGCTTGAGGCTGGCGAAGTCACCTTCGGCCAGGATGTTCAGCGCGAAGTGGCCGCTGCCGTCGATGAGCTTCTCGATGGGGCGCCCGGCCTTGATGCACACGGCCACGAGCGGGGGCTCGAAGCTCACCTGCTGGGCCCAGGAGGCCAGGAAGCCGGTGCGCTCGCTGCCGTGCTGGGCGGTGCAGATGGCGAGACCGGAGGGCAGCTTGCCTAGGGCGGGGCCGGCGGTGGACTTCAGATCGGACATGGGAACTCCAGGAAAAGGAAGGCTGGTCGCAGCGGACACGGAGAAACGCAGAAGCTCCAGAATACCCTCTGCAGCCTCTGGGGCCGCCCCGTGTCCTCGGGGACTCGCGCTTTTCAGTTCGCGCTGGGCTCGGATTCCCGCACCGCCAGCTTGCCCTTCACGCGATCCACGGCCTTGGCGGCGAGGGCGTAGCGGGGGTTCTCCTCCAGGGCCTGGCGGTAGTGCTCCAGCGACTTCTCCAGCTGGCCCTTGGTCTCGTAGATGCGCCCCAGGTTGAAGTGGGGGAAGCAGTAGCTCTCGTAGCGCTTGGCCTTGAGGGCCATGCGGAGCCAGGGCACCGCATCATCCAGCTCGCCCTGCTCGATGTGGTAGGCGCCGATGTCGTTGTAAGGGCCCCCGAACTCCGGATCCAGGTCGATGGCCCGGTGGCAGTCCTCGATGGCGGCGGCGTAGTCCTTCTCGAAGCTCCGGGCCCAGCCCCGGAACTCGTAGGCCTCGGCGGTGGGATGGATCTCCAGGCTCTTGGTGTAGAGGGAGACGGCCTTCTCGATCTCGCCCTTCATGTGGAGCTGATAGGCCTTGCCCACCCACTCCATGGCTTCCTGGCGCTTGTCCTGGTCCTCGCTCATGCCGACCTCGGTGCCCCCCAGGATAATCCCGCCGGCGATTTGAAAAAGGGGAATCAGAGCCCTGAAGCCTGAAGCCGCAGCAGGGTGACGGCCTGCCAGAGGATGTACCCGCCCATGAGGGCGACGGTGAGGCCCCCCAGCCGGAGGAGGCGGGCCTTCCAGACTTGGCTCAGCTTGGTGCTCGCCAGCCCAAGACCCATGAGTAGGGGCATGTTGCCCAAGCCGAAGGCCGCCATGCCCGCCGCCCCCATGCGCCAGGTTCCGGCGTCCAGGCTTTTCAACAGCATCATGTAGACGAGACCACAGGGGATCAGCCCCCAGAGCATGCCCAGGAACCAGGGTGCCCCCGAGGTGCGGAGGCCTTTGGAGAGCAGGTTCTGCAGGGGCTTGGGGAGGGGGAATTCCATCAGGGCGTCCGCCCGCCGCCCCAGGAGCATGAACACCCCCAGGAGGAGCATCAGGAAACCGATGCCCAGTTTCACCCAGATCTGCCAGGGCCAGGCCTGGGCGGCGACCAGGGCGGCGCCTTCCGGGCGACAGCACTCATGCATGTCCTGGATGTTCTGGATGCGGGCGAATCCGCCCAGGAAGCCGATGACCCCACCCAGCACCGTGTAGGTGGTGATCCGGCCCACCTGGAAAACGAGGTGCCGCACCCAGGGACGCCCCCCATGCTTGGCCTGGGCCATCCCGAAGGCGGCCACGATGGGCCCGCACATGCCGGCGCAGTGGCCGATGCTGCCCAACAGACCCGCCACCCACATGACGAGCAGCCAGGGCATGGCGTGGGGATGGTTCAACCAGTTTTCAAGCATGAACAAGTTTATCCATTAAAAGGCCACGTGGAGGGCTGCGGAAAACAGGGCCCGGGGCTGTAACTGCAGGCCGCGCACGTTCTGGTACACCGGGAGCTGCACGAAGGCGGAGAGGGAGGTGCGCGCTCCCAACTGCGCCACGATCCCCGGGGTGAAGTGCACCAGCGTGGCCCCGCTGTTGGGCGCATCCGCTTCAGTGCCGGACTCGGCCTGCTCGGTGCGCACCGTGAGCTGCACCTGGGGTTGCACCGGCCCGGCGCCGGTGCGCCGGAGGCCCAGGACCCCCGTGAAGGCGTTGCCCGGCCGGAAGCCCTCCCCGTGGATCAGGGGCACCTGTAGCTGGGCCGAGGCGAAGTGACTCCAGGGCCCGTTGAACTCGCCGAAGTGGGTGAGCCCTACCAGGAGGTCCGTAGAACCGGTGCCCAGCTGCAGCCCACGGTCCACCGCCGCCCCCGCTTGGGGACCCGAGGCGAAAGTCTCATCGCGGCGGCCCGTGGCCAGCTTCACCCCCAGCAGCACACCAAAGGACCGGTCCCCCCGGAGCCCCATGTAGCGGGCCATTAGGCGAACGTCCCCCAGGCCCACCTGGCGGGAGGCACTATCCTCCACGTCCCCCTTGGCAAGGGTCTCGTGGGTGCGGTGGATGTAGGGCAGCGCCAAGTTGAAGCCCCAAGTGTCCGTGGGACTCCAGTCCAGGCCCAGGGTGAGGGCCCGGGTGATCGTCTGGGTCTGCAGCTCCGTGTCCGCAGGCAGTGCGAAGCTGCCCCGGTCCACCGTGCTGCGCCCCGTCCGCAGCTGGTCCTGGTTGAAATAATCCGTGCGCAGGCTCAGGCGGAAGCCGGGACCCGACCAGATCCCCTGGGAGGCCCAGTCGGTGTGGGTGGCGCAGCCGCAGACACCGCAGGCGAAGGCGGGTGCGGCCGCCAGGAGGGAGATCAAAGGAAGGGTTCGCATCCGCCGAGCTTACGAAGCGGACGCCCGAACGCCCATGCGACACGTTGTCGCATCATCCCCGAGGGGCCGGGCGGTCTAGCTTCCGTTGGAGACTGCGGCGATGGAGCCCCAGGCGGCGGGCCGCCTCGCTCACGTTGCCGCCGGCATCGGCCAGCACCCGCTGGATGTGCTCCCACTCCACCCGGTCGAGGCTGGGCACCTCGGCCTCGTCCGGCTTCGCAACTTCGCCCCTCAGGGCCGCGAGGATGGCCCCCAGCTCCGCGGGCTTCTGCAGCACGTGGGCCGCTCCGCGCCGCACCGCCTCCAGGGCCGTGGGGATGCTGCCGTAGCCCGTGAGCACCACGATCACGGGCCGGGGCTCCAGGGCCGCCAGCCGGGCCACGAGGTCCAGGCCCGAGCCCCCGGGCATGCGGAGGTCCACCAAGGCGCCCTGGGGAGGGCTCGCCAGGGCCAGCTCCAGGGCGGCCGCAGGATCCTCGGCCTCCACCACCTCCAATCCCCGCTTCCGCAGGGCCTGGGCCAGGCGGGCGCGGTAGGGGGCATCGTCGTCCACGAGCAGCAGGCGGATCACCGCAGCACCTCCGCGGGCAGATGCAGGGCCACTTGGGTGAGCCCGGGGCGGGACTCCACCACCAGGTGCCCACCCAAGCGCTCCGTCCATCCACGGGCCAGGAAGAGGCCCAGACCCATCCCCTCCTCGCCCTTGGTGCTGAGGAAGGCCTCACCGACCCGGGGCAGGAGTTCGGGGGGGAATCCGGGGCCCAGGTCGATGACCCGGATCCGCAGTTCCCCAGTGGGCTCCATACCCACGCGGAGCTGGATGAACGCTTCGGTCCCCGCCGCCTCCCGAGCGTTCTTCACGAGCCCGCGCAACACCAGGGCCAGGCTCCGGGCCGGCAAGTGAGCCCGCAGGTCCTCGGCCTCCACGTAGAGCCGGGGGCCGAAGCCTTCGGCCAGGGTCCGGATCCAGGTCCCCAGATCCAAGGTCTGGGGCGCCTCCGCCGTGAGCTGGCCCCCTTCGTAAGCCAGGGTGTCCAGGATCCCGCGGCAGCGGTCCACCTCCCGCTGGATGAGGGCCACATCCGCCGCCAGCGCCCGAGGATCAGCCGGATCCAGGTCCGAGGCCGCCAGGGCGATGGTGCCCAGGGGGGTAGCCAGTTCGTGGGCCGCCCCCGCCGCCAGGGCCGTGACGGCTGCGAGGCGGGCCTCCCGGTCCGCCCGGACTTGCAGGGACTCGGCCCGGGCCCGTTCCCGGCCCAGGGCCTCCGAGAGCCTCCCCACGAAGTGGGCCACCAGGATCGCCGTCAGGGCCAGGCCCGCCCACATGCCCGCCAGGTGCCACGCCATGCCCGCCATCTGGTGGTCCAGGTGGCCCAGGGGCAGGTGGAAGGGGAAGAGCAGACCGTCCACCACCGCCACCAGAAGGGCCATGGCCCAGCCCCAGCGGAGGCCCAGCACCGAGGCCGCCAGGGCCACGTGCACGAGGAAGAGCGCGGAGCAGGGATTGGCCGGCCCGCCCGTGGCGTAGAGGAGTCCCCCGAACACCAGGGTGTCCAGCACCAGCACGGCTCCCGTGAGCCCCCTGGGACCGGGGCCTGAGGCATCCCACCAGGCCAGAAGGCAGAGGTTGGTGGTGGCCACCACCAGGAGGAGGCTCCCACAGAGCCCCAGGGGAATGTCCAGGTCCATGGCCAGCACGGCCAGGGCCAGGAGACCCGCATACACGGCCAGGGCTGCCCAGCGCAGCCGGATCAACCAGGAGAGCGTCAGGATGCCTTCGGGGGTCATCCTTCGATCCTCCCGCCGATGGGCCCGAGCTCCAAGCCGGTGCGACGTTTCATCGCAGACGAATCGTCGGTGATGCCCTCGGAAAAACCTGTGGTTTGCCCCTACCGGACCGGCCGGTAGAATGGATTTTTCGCCCCAGGGCACCCCTTGAGGAGATCTTTCATGTCCGTGACCGCGCTGGCTGTGCCGAGCCATGTGAAGAACCAGAAGCTCATCACCTGGGTTGAAGAGGTGGTGGAACTCTGCCAGCCCAAGGACGTGTACTGGTGCGACGGCTCCCAGGAGGAGTACGACCGCCTCTGCCAGATGATGGTGGACGCCGGCACCTTCAAGCGGCTCAATCCCGAGAAGCGCCCCAACTCCTTCCTGGCCCTCTCCGATCCCGGGGACGTGGCCCGGGTGGAGGATCGCACCTTCGTGTGCCCCGCCCGCAAGGAGGACGCCGGCCCGAACAACAACTGGATGGCGCCCGCGGAGATGAAGGCCAAGCTGCGCGGCCTGTTCAAGGGGTGCATGAAGGGCCGCACCCTTTACGTGATCCCCTTCAGCATGGGCCCCCTCGGCTCCAAGATCGCCCACATCGGCGTGGAACTTTCCGACAGCCCCTACGTGGCCGTGAACATGCGGATCATGACCCGCATGGGCAAGGCCGTGTACGACGTGCTCGGCGACGGCGACTTCGTGCCGGCCCTGCACAGCATCGGCGCCCCCCTGGCCGAGGGCCAGAAGGACGTGGCCTGGCCCTGCAACCCCGACAACAAGTACATCTGCCATTTCCCCGAGACCCGCGAGATCTGGTCCTTCGGCTCCGGCTACGGCGGCAACGCGCTCCTGGGCAAGAAGTGCTTCGCGCTCCGCATCGCCTCCACCATGGCCCGCGACGAGGGCTGGCTGGCGGAGCACATGCTGATCCTCGGCCTCGAGACCCCGGCCGGCGAGAAGACCTACGTGGCCGCCGCCTTCCCCTCCGCCTGCGGCAAGACCAACTTCGCCATGCTCATGATGCCGGAGCGCTTCAAGGACCATAAGGTCACCACCGTCGGCGACGACATCGCCTGGATCAAGCCCGGCAAGGACGGCCGCCTCTACGCCATCAACCCCGAGGCCGGCTTCTTCGGCGTGGCCCCCGGCACGAGCCTGAAGTCCAACCCCAACGCCATGCTCACCATCACGAAGAACACCATCTTCACGAACGTGGCCCTCACGCAGGAAGGCGACGTGTGGTGGGAGGGCATGACCAGCGAGGTGCCGGACGGCCTCATCAACTGGCAGGGCCAGCCCCACGACAAGGCCAGCGGCAAGCCCGCCGCCCATCCCAACGCCCGCTTCACGGCCCCCGCGGGCCAGTGCCCCACCATCGACGACAAATGGGAGGACCCCGCGGGCGTGCCCCGCAGCGCCTTCATCTTCGGCGGCCGCCGCGCCACCACCGTGCCGCTGGTGGTGCAGGCCCACAACTGGAGCTTCGGCGTCTACGCCGCCGCCACCGTGGGTTCCGAGATGACCGCCGCCGCCGCCGGCAAGATCGGCGAGGTGCGCCGGGATCCCTTCGCCATGCTGCCCTTCTGCGGCTACCACATGGGCGACTACTTCAACCACTGGCTCCAGATGGGCCGCGAGATCCCTGATCCCCCGCGCATCTTCATCGTGAATTGGTTCCGCAAGGACGAGCACGGCAAGTTCATGTGGCCGGGCTACGGCGAGAACTTCCGCATCCTCAAGTGGATCGTGGACCGCGTCCACGGCCGCGTGAGCTGCGTGGAGACGCCCCTGGGCTGGGTGCCCAAGAAGGGCGACGTGGATCTGGACGGCATCCACGGCTTCGACGCCGCCTCCTGGGACCGCGTCATGGGCGTGGACAAGGACGAGTGGCGCCGGGAGCTGCTGCTCCACGAGGAGCTGTTCGAGAAGCTCTACGACCGCCTTCCCAAGGAATTCCCCCCCATGCGCCAGCTGCTGCTCTCGGCCCTCTGGCGCACCCGGAACCTGGACACCCTGTCCTTCAACGCCTGAGCCACCGGCTCGTTTCCAGAAGGCCCCGCCCCCGCGGGGCCTTCCTGTCCTAAGCTAGGCCCATGACCGCCGAACCCGCCGGATCCTACTGCCAGAACTGCCTCACCTGGAACTCCGGGGACCGGGAGTCCTGCTTCAAGTGCGG
>DATFAX010000029.1:0-42742 GCA_035254125.1 Holophagaceae bacterium
GCATCGGGGGCGCCGGTGGAGTCGGCTGCATTTTCATGGGACACGGGCATTGCTCCGATGGATGAGCTTCAGGGCCATGCTACCAGCCATCCTCCCGCTCTTCCCCTTGCCTCAGGTGCTGCTCTTCCCGCACACCTTCCTACCGCTGCACATTTTCGAGCCGCGGTACCGGCAGCTGGTCACGGAGGCGCTGGTCTCCCACCAGCATTTCATCCTGGCCCTGGCCCGGGGGCCCGTGACCACGGACCCCGCCGATCGCCCACCCCTCTTCGAAGTGGGGAGCCTCGCGCGGATCGTGCGCGCGGAGCCCCTGGACGATGGTCGGTGGAACATCCTCGTGGAGGGCATGGGCACCCATCGGCTCCTGGACGAAGTGGAGGGCAAGCCCTATCGCCAGGTGCGCACCGAGGCCCTGCCCTTCGAGGCGGGCACCCCCCTTCCCGACCCCACCCGGGAACGCCTGTTCGCCTCCTTGAACACCTATGCCGCCCGGAATAGCATCGACGCCCAGGTGCGGGAACTCCTGGAGCTCCCCCTGGATCTCGAGGCCCAGCTCTACACCCTGAGCGTGGCCCTGGACTTCGAACCGGTGGAGAAGCAGTTCCTCCTGGAGAGCGGCGACTTGCCCCAGCTCGGGGAACGCCTGAACCAGCTGCTGGATTTCGCCCTGTCGGACCGGGGCCTGCACGGCGAGATCCACTGAGGCGCGGAAAGGGAGGCCCCGCCCGCTAGGATGGCTTCATGCGACGCCTTGTGGCCCCGGCCATCCACCGCTTCCGGGAGAAGGCCTCCGTCTTTTTGACGGAGCTGCACCCGGCCCGGACCGCGGCCGAGCGGGAGGCCATCCTCGCGGCCCTCCGGAAGCGGGATTTCGATGCCACCCACCACTGCAGCGCCTGGCGGGAGGGCGTACCCCTGGCGGCCGCGGGGGCCGAGGATGACGGTGAGCCGGGGGGCACGGCGGGCCCGCCCATGCTCCGGGTGCTCGAGGGCGCCGAAGTCACGGACCTGTTGGCTGTCTGCATCCGCTGGTACGGCGGCACGAAGCTGGGCACCGGCGGGCTGGTGAAGGCCTACACCGAAGGGGTCCAGGGCGCTTTGGCCGTGGCCCAGGCGGAGGGCTCCCTCCAGGAGGTCGTGCCCTTGCTCCATGGCCGCATCGCCTGCGCGGCGGAGCAGGGTCACCTGCCCTTCCAGCTGCTGGGCGCCTTCCCGGGCGCGAAGATCTTGGAGCAGGCCTTCGAGGCCGGGAGCGCCACGGTGCGGTTCGCCCTGGCCCCGGAGGAAGGTCCCCGTCTGGAACACCTCTGGCGGGAGCGCAGCCGGGGTGGCTCCGTGGCCTGGGAGGGGATCTTCGCCGACCCCTGAGCGCCGTTCACCGATCCCGGTCCACCGGGGGCGCCGGTACCCCGTAGGTTGAGTACCGGGACATGGAGTCCCACCCCCCCCCGACCTCCATGAGCGTGCCCTTCCTCTTCCTGCTGACCCTCCTCACCCTTCCCGGGCTCTTCCCGATCTTCGGGAGCCACGCGGGTGCCGGTCGCAGCTTCGGAGTCCGCCGATGACCTCCTCCGACGAACACCTCCCCTCCGGACCAGCCCGCGGTCGCCTGGTGATGGGCGTGGGCCTGATCTGCTTCGGCCTCTTGTTCCTCGCCTACCGGCTGCACCTGCTGCCGCAGCACTTCCCCTTCGAACTCCTCCCGGTGGATGAACCCTGGCGACTCTGGCCCATGATCCTCGTGGTGCTGGGTCTCTCCAGGCTCGCCACCCATGGCTTTCTCCATGGGAAGGGGCATTTCCTCCTGGGCCTGGGTGTCGCGTTCCAGCTCATCATGCTCGAACGGGAGATGCTCGTTGAAACCTGGTGGCCCTTGCTCTTGGTATGGTGGGGCTTGCTCGTGATGCTCCGCGCCATCAACCGTCCCTCGAAGCCTGAAGCGTCTGCTGCTTCCGTGGAGCCCGACTCCCATGAATGAAACCCAGAAGCCTTCCTCCGCCAGTCCCCAGCTGATCCTGGGCGCAGGCATCGTCGTCCTCGGCGCCCTGCTCTTCCTCGCCAACCTGGGCTTCGTGCGCAGCCACTTCGTGTGGAAGCTGTGGCCCCTCATCCTCATCGCCCTGGGCGGGCTCCGCATCTTCAACCGCCCCGAGGGCCGCTCCCCCGTGGGGGGCTACCTCCTGTGCGGGCTGGGCACCCTGATCCTCCTGAACAACTTCGACCTGGGCCGCTTCGAGGACCTCATCGGGCCCCTCATCGTGGTGGCCGTGGGCATCCTCATCGTGAACCACGCCCTCCGCCGGCAGCGGGGCGTGCCCCAGCACCTCCAGACCTCCGAGGATTTCCTCAGCGGCTCGGCCATCTTCGGGGGCGTCGAGCAGCGGGTCACCACCCAGGACTTCCAGGGCGGGGAGCTCACCTCCATGTTCGGCGGCTTCGAGGCGGACCTCAGCAAGGCCCAGTTGAAGGGCAGCGCCCGCATCGATGTCTTCGTCCTCTTCGGTGGGGCCGAGCTCCGGGTGCCCGAGGGCTGGGATGTGAGCGTGCGGGCCACGGCGGCCCTGGGCGGCATCGAGAACAAGACCTACCGGGGCGGCGCCCCCCTGCCCGAGGGTGCCGAGCCCCGCCCCCGCCTCGTCATCACCGGTCTCGTGCTCTTCGGCGGCCTGGAGATCAAACCGGCGTGAGGCACCCCATCCTGGCGCGGCGCACCACGCTCGCAGCCTACCTCCTGGCCTGGGTCCCCTTCGGGGGACTCATGGCCGTGCTGGGGGGCAGCCAGGGCTGGACCTGGACCGAGGCCCTGACGCTCTCCCTCGCCCAGACCCTCACGGGGGCCTTCCTCGTGCTCTCCGCCTGGTACCTCTGCCGGGCCCTGCCCCTGGAGCGGGCCCTCTCCTCGGCCCGCTGGGTGGCCTGGTCGGTGGACGCCCTCATGGTGGGCCTCGTGTGGGCGGGCATGGCCAGTCTGGAAGCCCGCCTCCTGGCGTTCATCCCCGCCTTCGCGGCCCTCCCCGCCAAGGTGGCCCGCGCCTTCCCGGTGCTCTGGGCCTTGGGGGCCCTCTTCCAGGCCGCGGGCATTGCGCTCCACTACCTCCTGCTGGCCCTGGAGCGGAGCCGCGAGGCGGAGAAGGCCGGCCAGGCCCTCAAGGCCCTGGCCCAGGAAGCGGAGCTCAAGGCCCTCCGGGCCCAGATCAACCCGCACTTCCTCTTCAACAGCCTCAACAGCATCAGCGCCCTCACGAGCCTGGATCCCGCCCGGGCCCGCACCATGTGCGTGCTCCTGTCGGATTTCCTGCGCATCACCCTGGGCCTGGGCGAGCGGCCCTCCGTGAGCCTCGGCGAGGAGCTGAGCCTCCTGCGGACCTATCTGGAGATCGAGCAGGTCCGCTTCGGGAAGCGGCTGACCGTGGTCTGGGAGATCCAGGAGGCCACCGCCTCCCTCCAGCTTCCGCCCCTCCTCCTCCAGCCCCTGGTGGAGAACGCCATCAAGCACGGGATCGCGCAGGTGGCCGAGGGCGGGCAGCTGGCCCTCCGCGCCTGGATCGACGAGGGCCGCGCTTGCCTCCAGGTGGAGAACCCCCGGGATCCGGACGAACCCGTGGCGCCGGGGCTGGGCCTGGGCCTCCGGGCCGTCCGGGAGCGCCTCCGGGGCCGCTTCGGAGAGCGGGCCCGCATGGACGTGGAATCCGGTCCCACCTTCCACCGGGTCCGCCTCTGCCTTCCCCTGGACGATCCCAAGGAGTTCCCATGACCCCCTTGCGTGCCCTCATCGTGGATGACGAAGACCTCGGCCGGGCCGTGGTCCGGGAGCACCTCACCGCCCATGCGGACATCGAGGTGGTGGGTGAAGCGGGGAACGGGTTCGAAGCCCTCAAGCTCGCCGCGGAACTGAAGCCCGACCTGCTCTTCCTGGACATCCAGATGCCTAAGCTCGACGGCTTCGAGGTGCTGGAGCTGCTGGAAGGGGACCCCGCCGTGGTGTTCGTGACGGCCTTCGATCAGCACGCCCTCAAGGCCTTCGACGCCCACGCCGTGGACTACCTGCTGAAGCCCTTCTCGAAGGACCGCTTCGACACCGCGCTGGAAAAGGCCCGGGCCCAGCATGCGGGCCGGAAGACCCCCGTGGCCCAGGCCCCTGCCCTCAGCGCCGCGGCCCATCCGAAGCTGGAGCGCATCGTGGTGAAGGACGGCGCGAAGGTCACCGTGGTCCCCCTCGACAAGCTGGACTACATCCAGGCCCAGGATGACTACGTGCTCCTCCGCTTCGAGGGGCGCAGCATCCTCAAACAGCAGACCCTGTCGAACCTTGAATCGCAGCTGCCAGCGGATCGTTTCATCCGCATCCACCGCAGTTACATCCTGAACCTCGAGCGGCTGTCCAAGGTCGAGCCCGATGGCAAGGACAGCCGGGACGCCCTGCTGAGGGATGGGACCCGGCTGCCCGTCAGCAAGAGCGGGTACACCCGCCTGCGGGAACTCTGGGAGGGCTGAGCCCGCCTCAGGCCATCACGGGCACCAGGTCCAACCGGGCGCACAGCGATTCCCACGCGGGCCCGGGGAGCACGGAGGCCACCAGCGCCTTCACGCCCTCGAAGGCTTCCGCCGGAAGCTTCATGCGCAGGGCCTGCAGGAGCTCCAGCCGCTCGGGTTCGTGGACGGCCGGGAACATGAGCCGGAAGGTCTGGGCCCGTTCCTCCGGGCTCAGGGACCCCACGATCCGGCCGTGAATGGCCATAAGCTCCGCATCCGAGAAGCAGGCCTGCAGGGCCGGCATGATGACCTGCTCCTCCAGTTGCATGTGCGCGAGGTCCGAGGCCATGAATGCGGCCGTGGCCAGGTAGGCCTCCTGGAGACGTTCCGGGCGCTGCTCGGAGGGAGCCGCTTCCAGGGCCGAGAAGGCCCGACCCACGTCGGCCAGTCCCGCGTGGTGGGCGCCGTGCTCCGCTTCGATGCGGCGGAGGAGGGCCGGCGCGGCATCCTCCAGGGCGGCGCTGATGTGGGCGTCCTCGTGGTGGGCGTGGGCTTCCATCATGCCCCCCAACTCCTCCCAGCGGCGGCAGGCGGCGCGCACGGCATCCCGATCTTCGGGGTTCACGGCGCCCAGGTCGGCCAGGAAGAGGGCCAGGCTGCGGCGCAGGGTCTTGTGGATGGCACGGTAGAAGTTCGGGCGTTCCGACATGGGAAGGATCTCCAAGGGCCCAAGGGGGGCACTTCCCAACCTACGGATGAACTTTCGAGATGGATTGCGAAGAATCCCTTAAGGAATCGCTAAATCTTTCTTAAGCACTCGGAAAAAGAAGCGTCACGCGAAGGTCATGATCGGAGACTTCGGATGTCTCCGACGCTCAACCGCTGGAGGCCTTCCGCAGTGGTCACCTTCAGGCGGCCATCGGCCTCCCACCCCATGCAGACGCCCTGGCCCCCTTCCCAACGGAAGGGCTGGCCTTCCGTGGGCCAGCGGAACGCGGCTGGAAGGATGACCTCCAAGTGCTGCCAACGATCGAGGATGTCCTGGGCCAACCTGGTCCGGTCCGGGGGCGTGACGCCGAGGTCGGCGAGGCACCCCGCGGGGAAGGCCCGATCGGGAAGGCCCGGGGCCGCCGTGAGGTTCACCCCCAGGCCCAGGATCAGCCGGGCGCCCACCCGCTCGCCGAGGATGCCGCCCAGCTTGAGGAGTCGGTCCCCCTGCCAGGCCACGAGGTCGTTGGGCCACTTCAAGCCCAGGGCCACCCCGGTCGGTGCCAGGGCCGCCACCACGGCCTCCATGGCGCGCTGGAGCACGATGCCCGGCGGCAGGTCCGGGGCGGTCAAGCTGGCGGACAGCCAGAGCCCCTGCCCTGCCTCACTCTCCCAGCGGTTCCCCTGGCGACCTCGGCCCTCGGTCTGCGCATCCGCCATCACGGCGCAGGGATGGAGCTCGGGATGGCGCCGCAGGAAGGACTGGGTGGAGTCCACCCGGCCGAGCCGGATGAGGGGGATCGGGCCCACGGTCAGGCCTGGTTCTTGAGCCAGAGGATCCGGAGTCCCTCCAGGGTCAGATCCGGGGCGATGTGTTGGATGTACTTGCTGTGTTCGGCGATGACCCGGGCGAGGCCGCCGGTGGCCACCACGGCCGCGGCGGGATACTCCTCCCGCAGCCGCGCCAGGATGCCATCCACCTGCCCCACGTACCCGTAGAAGAGCCCCGACTGCATGGCCTGGACGGTATTGCGCCCCACGAGGCGCTCCGGCTCTGCGATTTCGATGCGGGGCAGGCGCGACGCGCGCTGGAACAAGGCCTCGGCGCTGATCTTGAGGCCGGGGGTGATGAGCCCGCCCAGGTACTCCCTTTTCTCGTTCACCACGTCGAAGGTGGTGGCCGTCCCGAAGTCCACGGCGATGAGGGGGGCCCCGTAGGACTCCAGCCCCGCCACGGCATTCACCAGGCGGTCGGCGCCCAGCTCCGCGGGGTTGTCGATGGCGATCTTGAGCCCCGTCTTGATGCCGGGCTCGATCCAGAAGGGGCTCACATTGAAGTAGGCCTTGGCCCAGCCCTCCAGCACCGGGTGCAGAGGGGGCACCACGGAGGAAATGGCGATGCGCGCGATGTCGTGGGCCTCGATGTTCCGGTGCCGGAGGAGGGCCAGCGTGGATAGGCCGTACTCGTCCACCGTGCGCTCGCGGCTCGTGGCCAGCCGCCAGGAGCAGATCAGCGGCGCCTTCGGCCCCTTCGAGAGGTCGAAGATCCCCAGGACGATGTTGGTGTTGCCGACGTCCACGGCCAAGAGCAGGCTCATTGCGCCTCCGAGCCTTCCAGCTTCCCCTAGCGGGGGTCCCTATTCAACTGTTCCAGGAGGATGGGATAGTGGAATCGGCATGCAGACCCCTCCCGCCAGCCTCGACGTCACCCACCTGCGGGGCCGCATCGCGGGCCTGATCCGGGCGAGCGTCCTGGCCACGCTGCGGGACGCGCAGCGGACCAAGCTCCTGGCCCAGGTGGCCGAGCCCCTGCGCACCTTTGTGGCCCGCGCTCCGGAGCCCGATGCATGGGTGCCGACCTCCCTCCTGGCGGAGTTCCTGGAGGTCACGCGGAAGCTGTCGGCCCTCAACACCACCCGAAGCCGGGCCCAGCTCCAGGCGGACCTCTCCCTGGAGGACAGCCCCTTCCAGGTGGCCTCCGCCGGCGACCTCGTCCCCCAGCTGCCCTGGTTCTTCAGCCAGGTCCACCGCGGGGGCCAGGTCTCCGTCGTGGCTTCGGGATCGGATCACGCCGAACTCCTTCTGGAGGCCCGATATCCCTACCCGGAGTGGTACTCCGAGGTGCTGCCCATGTGGCTCCACCGGGCGCTGGTGCGGGCCGGGGCCCAGGGTGTCCAGGTACGGCACCTGCCGCCCGGGGCCGACGAGGCCCCCTGGCGGCACCGATACGAGCTGGCCTGGAAGGGCTGATCAGGGCAGCAGGAATTGGCCCTCCAACACCTTCACAGCCCGGCCGCCGATGCGCACCCGGTCCCCCACGAGGGTGCAGGACAGGTGACCGCCCCGCTGCGAAGCTTGGAACGCCATGAGGTTGGGCCGCCCCAACCGCTCCGCCCAGTAGGGGATGAGGGTGCAGTGGGCGCTGCCGGTGACGGGATCTTCGGGCACGCCCGCGCCGGGGAAGAAGCACCGGGAGACGAAATCCGTGGCGGACCCCGGCGCCGTGGCCAGGACCCCAAAGGTCTCCAGGGCCCGCAGCGCCGCGTAATCGGGGCGGAGCCCCAGGATCGTCGCTTCGTCGGGAAACACCGCCATCCAGTCCCGCGCCCGCCGCACTTCCAGGGGCTTGGCGCCGAGGGCGCTCGCGATGGGCTCCACCAACTCCGGCGCGGGTGCCCCGGGGCGGCTGGGGAAGTCCAGCACCAGCAGATCCCCCTCCCGGTCCACGGCCAGGGGACCGCTCCGGCTCTGGAAGTCCACGTGGTTCCCGGGCTCCAGCTCCGTCAGCAGGAGGAAGGCCGAGGCGAGCGTGGCGTGGCCGCAGAGGTCCACCTCCTCCTCGGGCGTGAACCAACGGATCCGCCATCCTGTGGCCTCCTTCACGAGGAAGGCGGTCTCGGCCAGGTTGTTCTCGGCGGCGATGGACTGCATTGTCGCATCCGGAAGCCAGGCATCCAGGGGCATCACGGCGGCGGGGTTCCCCGTGAAGGGGCGATCCGCGAAGGCGTCGATCTGATGGATGGGCAGGCGCATGGAACCTCCACCCGGAAGCATGCCCGGAGAATCCAAGGTTGGAACCGGATCTGACGGATCGTCAGGCCTGGGCCGCCTCCAGAGCGCCCTGGGCCTCTTCCCAGGCGGACATGGCGTAGGCCAACTCCTCCTCCAGGGCCTTCTGGTCATTGAGCTTCGTACCGAAGGCCTGCCAGTCGGCGGGATCCATGGCCGCCAGCTCCTTCTGGACGGCGTCCATGCGCCCCTCCAGCTCGGCGACCTTGGCCTCGGCTTCCGCCACATGGCGCTCCAGCCGCTTGAGCTGCTTCTGCTTCTCCTTGTCCACGGCCTTGGGCTTCGGCGCCTCGATGACCGGCTCGGGCTTCTTCTCCGGCGCCTTCTCGGCCTTGGGGGCCTTCTTGGGCTCCTTCACGCCGTCGCCGGCTTCGTCCTCGCTCCCGAGGTCGAGGTCCACCCAGGCCCGGTGGTCCTCGTAGCCGCCTTCGCGGGTTTCGGCTTTGCCCTCATGGATGCGCAGGAGGTGGTCGGCCACACGGCCCAGCAGGTAACGGTCGTGGGTCACGAGCATCACCGCCCCCGGGAAGGCGAGGATCGCGTCCTCCACGGCCTCCATGCTGGGGATGTCCATGTGGTTGGTGGGCTCGTCCAGGAGCAGCAGGTTCACGCCCTCGCGGATGAGCGTGGCCAAGCTGAGGCGGGCCCGCTCGCCGCCGCTGAGGGTGCCCACGGCCTTGTCCACGTCGTCGCCGCGAAACTGGAATTTGGCCAGGAAGCCCAGCACGTCCTGCTTCACGGCCTGGGGATTCACGGCATGGATCTGCTGGAAGACGTTGTTGCGCTTGTCCAGGTTGCGGTGGTGTTGGTCGAAGTAGCCCACTTTCACCTGGGAGCCCAGCCGGGCTTGGCCGGTGACGAAGGGGATCTCGCCCATGATGGCCTTGAGCAGTGTGGACTTGCCGGTGCCGTTCAGGCCCACCACGCCCATCTTCTGTCCGCGCTTGATCTGCAGCTGATCGAGCGGACCCCAGAGGGCCTTGCCATCCCACCCCACGGAAACATCCTCGAGGACGAGGGCCACGTCGCCGCTGCGCAAGGTCTCGGGGAAGGAGAACTTCACCTTCCTGCGGTCCGAGAGGGGCTTCTGGATGCGCTGGAGCTTTGAGAGGTGGGTTCGCCGGCCGCGGGCCTGCTTGGTGTTCTGGCCCGCGATGTTGCGGCGGATGTACTCCTCCTGCTTCTTGATGTACTCCTGCTGCCGCTCGAAGTGCCGCTCCTGGAGCTCCAGCTCCTGCTCCTTCTTCTCCACGAACTCGCTGTAGTTGCCGTCATAGATGCGGCTCTTCCCCAGCTCGATCTCGAGGATGGACTCGGCGATGCGGTCCAGGAAATAGCGGTCATGGCTGATGACGACGACGGTGGCGTTGGTCTCCTGGAGGAAGTCCTCCAACCAGCGGAGGGAGGGCAGGTCCAGGTGGTTCGTGGGCTCGTCCAGCAGGAGCAGATCCTCGCCCTGCAGGATGGCCTTGGCGAGCATCACGCGGCTCTTCTGGCCACCGCTGAGGCTATTCACGTCCAGGTCGAACTGGGATTGGGCGAAACCCAGGGCCTGGAGGATGCTCTCGGCACGGGCGCGGATGCTGAATCCGTCGAGCCGTTCGAAGGCCTCCGTGACCTTCTGGTAGCGCTCCATGATGGCGTCCAGCTCCACGCCGGGCTCCGCCATGCGGTGCTCCAGGTCGCGCATCTCATGCTGCAGCTTCTCCACATCACCGAAGGCGGCGAGGGTCTCCTCCAGCACCGTACCGCCCGTCTCCGGAACGAGGTCCTGGGCGTAGTGGCCGAAGCGCACGCCGCGCTCCCGGGAGGGCTTCACCACGGTGCCGCTGTCGGGCTCGAGTTGGCCGAGCAGGAGCTTGAACACGGTGCTCTTGCCGGCGCCGTTGCGGCCGATGATGCCCCAGATCTCGCCCTCTTCGAGCGCCCAGGTCACGTCCTTCAGCACCTCATGGGGGCCGAAGCGGAGGGAGACGTGGTTCAACGAAGCGAGCATCGTATTAGCCTACCGACAAGGAAAAGGGCCGCCTTGCGGCGGCCCTTTTTTTGGTGGAGCTTACCGGGATCGAACCGGTGACCTCTTGCATGCCATGCAAGCGCTCTCCCAGCTGAGCTAAAGCCCCGGGGGAGTTATTAGAATGCCATCCCTTCCCCGTTCGTGCAAGCCCTAATTTCATCGGGGATGCAGCCGCAGCCTCGCTCCGAGCTGGACCTTGTTTCCCTTTAAGCGGTTCCAGCTCCGGAGTTCCTCCACAGACACGCCGTACTGGCGTGCGATGGAGAAGAGGGTCTCCCCTTTGCGCACGACGTGACTGGCGGGACGTTCCGGAGCCTCCGGGGGCGCCGCCACCGGCGCGTCCGGGGTGGGCCGCGAAGGGGTCTCCGCGGAGGGGATGGGGGGCAGGGTCTGGAGGGGGCGATCCTCCAGGGCGGGCCGCTTCAGCAAGTCCTTCTCATCCACCCGCTGGACGGGCGGCGGCGGGACCTGGATCCGCTTGCCGGGCTTGAACTGCTTGGCGGAGAGGTCGTTGGCCTCCAGCAGATCCTGCTCGCCCACCCGGAAGCGGCGGGCCACCTTGGCGGGGGTGTCGCCCTTGCGGATCACGTAGGTCTTGAAGTCCAGCCGCTGGCTGCCTTTCAGACCTGCCAGCACCCGATTCACCTGCATGGCCTTGCCGGGGGGCACGCGCAGCGGGTAGCTGCCCGGAGGCGTGGAACCCCGCAGCAGCTCGGGATTCAGGTCCTTCAAGGTGGAGACGTCAGTGCCCGAAAGCCGCGCGATGACGCTGAGGCTCGTAGCCTTCTCCACCTGCACGCTCTCGTACACGTAGGGCGGAAGCTGGGGTACCACGAGGCCATACTTCTCGGGGCTTCGCCCCACGAGGACGGCGGCGCACATTTCGGGGATGTAGTTCTTCGTCTGGGTCCGCAGCCAGCGGCTGCGGTGGAGGTCCCAGAAATTGCGACTGCCCACGTTGAGGATGGCCCGCTCGGTGGTGAGGGGCCCCGCGTTGTAGCCGACCAGGGCGAGGTACCAGTCCCCACTAATTTCGTGGAGCCGGCGCAGGTAGCGGGCCGCCGCGCGGGTGGCCTTCACGGGGTCCCTCCGCTCCTCCACCCAGGCGGTGCCCTTCAGGCCGAAGATGCGGCCGGTGCTGCGCATGAACTGCCACATGCCCACCGCCTTGGCGTAGCTGCGGGCATCGTTCTTGTAGCCGCTCTCGATGACCGCCAGGTAGGCGAGGTCCTCGGGCACGCCCTCCTCGGCGAAGACCTGCCGCACCATGGGGAGGTAGCGACTGGCCCGGGAAAGGGCCCCTTCCATGAACCCCTTCTTGGTGGTGGTGAAGAGGTTCACCCAGGTCGCCACCTTGTCATTGAGGTCGATGGGGAAATCGTAGGTGATCCCCTGTTCGCCGGCCTTCACCCGGGCCAGTTCCGACATGAGTTCGGAACCGCTCAGGGACACCACTTCATCCTCCGCCTTGAGCCCCATGTCGGACTCGTCCTCGCCCAACTGGTCGGAGACCCCCTTCAACCGCTGCAAGAGGTTTTGGGCCTCGAGCCCTTTGAGCAGCTCCTCGGGCCAGTCAGCGGTCAGGACCTCCGCCTCGTCGACACGGGCCGCCGCGGCATCCTCATCTCCCCCTTCAAGGGCCTTTTCGGAGGCGGCGACGAGCTCACGGAGTTTGGCCAGGCGGGGATCCTGGGGACCCGGGTTCTCCTTGGGGGTGACAAGAACCGCGGCGGGAGGGGCCTGTCGGGAGGACAGGACCATCCCGCCGCAGAGCAGAACGGCGATGAGGGACAACCGCATGCGGAGGGGCCGGACCCTAGTGGGCCTCGGCGCTCACCAGCTTTTGGTAGGCGGCGGCGTCCATGAGGTCACCGGCGAGGTCGCCGACCAGCTTGATCTTGAGCATCCACCCCTTGCCGTAGGGATCCTCGTTCACGTACTCGGGGTGGGCCTCGAGGTCGCCGTTGACGTCGAGCACTTCACAGCCCGTGGGCATGTAGAGTTCGCTGACGGTCTTCACGGATTCCACGGTGCCGAACTCGTCCCCATGGGTGTAGGCCTCGCCCACTTCGGGCATGTCCACGAACACCACGTCGCCGAGGGCGTCCTGGGCGTAGTGGGTGATGCCCACCAGGGCGGTGCCATCGGCGGCGATCTTCAGCCACTCGTGGTCCTTGGTGTACTTCAGATCGGCAGGGTACATGGAGCCTCCAACTGGGATTGGGATGAGTCTACCGGGCCTAGGCCCGCTTGTAGAAGGGCGTGGGGATGATCTCGGCCTCGGCGGCCCGGCCGCGGATGTCGATCTGGATGCGGGTGCCCACGGCGGAGAGGGCGGTGGGGACGTAGGCCAGGCCGATGTTGGCGCCGACGGTGGGGCTCGGTGCGGCGGAGGTGACGAAGCCGATTTCGGCGCCGTCCTTCACGACCTTCATGCCATCCCGGGCGATGTCGCGCTTCTCGAAGGTCCGGAAACCCACGAGCTTGCGGGTGAGGCCCGCGGCCTTGGCGGCCTCCAGGGCGGCCTTGCCGAGGAAATCCCCCTTGGAGAGCTTCACGATCCACCCGAGCCCGGCCTCGAGGGCGTGGATCTCGTCCGTGATCTCGTGGCCGTAGAGGGCCATCTTGCACTCCATGCGGAGGGTGTTGCGGCAGCCCAGGCCCGCGGGCATGAGGCCCTTGCCCTGCCCTGCGGCCAGCACGAGGTTCCAGAGCTGCTCGGTGTCGCCAGCGGCGCAGTAGAGCTCGAAACCATCCTCGCCGGTGTAGCCGGTGCGGCTGATGAGGCACTTGATCCCGGAGACCTCGCCGTGGGCGAAGTGGTAGTACTTGATGGCCTTCAGGTCCGTGCCCGTGAGGGGCTGCAGGATGCCCTCGGCGAGGGGGCCCTGCAGGGCGATCTGGCCGGTGGCGTCGCTCTCGTTGGTGACGGTCACGTCGAAGCCCTTGGCCTTCCCGGAGACCCACGCGAAGTCCTTGTCGATGTTGCCGGCGTTCACCACCAGCAGGCACTCGGTGTCGGATTCGCGGTAGATGAGGAGGTCATCCACGAAGGTGCCCTGCTCCGTGAGGAAGCCGGTGTAGTGGATTTGACCATCCACGAGGCTAAGCACGGCATTGGGGGTAAGCCAATCGAGGAAGCGGAGGGTGTCGGGGCCCTTCACGCGGAACTCGCCCATGTGGCTCACGTCGAAGAGGCCGGCCTTGGTGCGCACCGCCTCGTGCTCGGCGAGGATGCCCGCGGGGTACTGCACGGGCATGTCCCAGCCCCCGAAGTCCACCATCTTGGCGTTCAGGCCGCGGTGGGCGGCGTTGAGGGGCGTCTTCTTGAGCTCGGCCGTGGCGGACATGTCGACTCCGGGTAGAACCCCCAGTTTAGCCCGGATCACATGCGGCGTCTCGTCGTAGAAGCGGTTCCCCACCGTCTGTGAGGCGGATCACCGGCGGATCCAGGGGTGCAGGCCCTCCAGATCCCAGGCCAGGCTCCAGGCGCCTCCCGGCGTCCGGCGGGCCGCCATCCGGACCTTGAGGGGCAGCACGAGGACGCCGGCCGCCGCGGCCCGGTCCAGGGTCTCGGCGTAGACCGGATCGACGGCCCGGGCGGAATCGAAGCGATCGACGTCCGTGCGGTGGACGAAAAAGGCGATGGCCGCGACATGCCCCTGGGCCACCATGCCCTGGAGCTCCCGCAGGTGTTTGGTCCCGCGCTCAGTGACCGCATCCGGGAAGGTGGCCCAGGAGCCTTCGAGCAACGTGGTGTTCTTCACTTCGATGTAGACCTCGCGTCCCTGGCCGTCCCGGGCGAAGACGTCGATGCGGCTGCGCTCGGAGCCGTATTTCACCTCCGCCTTCACTTCGCGGAGGCCCGTCAGGCCGGGGATCCGATCTTGGCGGGCCGCCTCCGCCACTACGCGGTTGGGCATGCCCGTCTCCACGCCCACCCACCCCCCGGGGCGCTCGCAGGCGAGCCACGTCCATTTGAGCTTCCGGTCGGGATTCGCGGCGGGCTCCAGGAGCACGCGGTCCCCGGGCTCCCAGCAGGTCTTCATGGAGCCGGTGTTGGTGGTGTGGGCGGTCACCACGGAGCCATCCGCCAGGGTCACATCGGCCAGGAAGCGCTTGTAGCGATTGAGGATCCTGCCCTCGATGAGGTTGTCCCGGGTGATCAGCGGCTCGGCCACGGCCAGCCCGCGAGGATGTGGTCCACCGCGTGGACAAGCGAATCAGCGACGTGGTCGGCCTCCCCAGGGGCGTGCCCGGCGCCGTACCCCGTCCGCACGAGGCAGGCGCGGCAGCCGGCGCGGTGACCGGCCAGCACGTCGATGTCCTTGTCGCCCACCATCCAGGACCGGGCCAGGTCGAGCCCATGTTCCTCGGCGGCGCGCTGGAGCATGCCGGGGTTGGGCTTGCGGTCCGGGTGGTCCTCCACGGCGTAGTCCCCCTGCCCCTTCCCGTGATGGGGGGAGACATAGACCGCATCCAACCGGGCATCCTCCATCGCCAGGAGCGTTCCCATGCGGCTCATGACGGAGCTGAAGTCCTTCCAGCCGTAGTAACCCCGCCCGATCCCGCTCTGGTTGGTGACCACCACCACGGGGATGCCCGCGGCATTGAGCCGGGCCACGGCCGCAGCGGCGCCCGGGATGAGCACCAGGTCCTCCGGCTTGTGGAGGTAGTCCACCTCCTCGTTGAGGGTGCCGTCGCGATCCAGGAAGACGGCGGGCCTCAAGGGATCCAATCCGCCACGAACACGTTGAACTGGCGGGGCCCGTTCATGGCCCGCCCGCTGACCCAGAGCAGCTTCCTGCCGTCCGGGCTGAAGCAGGGGAAGGAGTTGAAGGTGCCCGTGTGGGTGAGCTGCTCCAGGCCCGTGCCGTCGAGGTTCACGCGGAAGAGGTCGAAGGTCCAGCCCTGGCCGTTGCGGTCATGGTGGTTGCTGGCAAACACCACACCCTTGCCATCCGGAGTGAAGATGGGCGCGAAGGCCGCGCCCGGGAGCTTGGTGAGCTGGCGCTTGTGAGTGCCGTCGGCGTCCATCACCCAGATGTCCATCTGCATGGGTTCCACCAGGTGCTGCTTGAGCAGGTCGCGGTACTTGGCGGTGGCCGCCTCGCCCACGGGATAGTTGGTCCGCCAGGCGATCTTCTTCCCATCGGGACTGAACACGGCGCCGCCATCGTAGCCCACACCCTCCGTGAGGCGTTGGAGATCCTTGCCGTCGGGGCGCATCTTCCAGATGTCGATGTCCCCGCTCCGTTCAGAGGTGAACACGATCCACGCCCCATCGGGGCTGCCCGTGGCTTCGGCGTCATAGCCCGGCGAAGCGGCCAGGGGCTTCAGGTCGGAGCCATCCGCCTTGCAGGTGTAGAGGTCATAGCCCGGGAACACGGGCCAGCGATAGGTGCCGGGCGTGAAGGGCGGCGCCACGGGGCAATCGGGTGCGTCCCCGTGCGTGGACGCGAAGATGATGCGTCCATCCTTGAGGAACCAGCCGCAGGTGACCCGCCCCTTTCCGGTGGAGATGCGCTTCAGGTCGGAACCATCGGGGGCCATGGTGTAGAGCTGGTCGCAGGGGTGGCCGTCGCGGGTGCTCTGGAAGACGATCCGCTTCCCATCCGGGCTCCAGTAGGCTTCGGCATTGGAGCCGACCTGGGTGAGCTGTCGGGCGTTCCGGAGATGGGACTCCTTCGGATCCAGCAGGGGCTTCGGGGTCCCTGGCGGGGGCACTGGGCTCCCCTGGGCGAGGAGCATCCCCGCGACCAGGGGGAAGGCGGTCAGGAGGGTTCGGAGGGTGGGGGCCATGCCCCAACTATCCCAGAACCCCGGCCCGCGTGGCAGACTGGGGGGATCGAACGAGGAAAGCCATGATCGACAAGCGGGTCGCCAGCGCCGAGGAAGCCCTCAAGGACGTGTTCGACGGAGCCCACCTGGCCGTGGGCGGGTTCGGCCTCTGCGGAATCCCGGAGAACCTCATCGCGGCCCTGGTAAAGAAGGGCGTGAAGGGGCTCACCTGCTACTCCAACAATGCGGGGGTGGACGACTTCGGCCTCGGCCTCCTCCTCCAGAATCGCCAGGTCAAGAAGATGGTCAGCTCCTACGTGGGTGAAAACGCGGAGTTCGAGCGCCAGTACCTCAGCGGTGAACTGGAAGTGGAACTCGTGCCCCAGGGCACCCTGGCCGAACGCATGCGGGCCGGTGGCGCGGGCATCCCCGCCTTCTACACCCCCACCGGCGCCGGCACCCTGGTGGCCGAAGGCAAGGACGTGCGGATGTTCGGCGGGAGGGAATGCATCCTCGAAGCGGGCATCCAGGCGGATTTCTCCCTGGTGAAGGCCTGGAAGGGCGATCGCCTGGGCAACCTCGTCTACCGGAAGACGGCCCGCAATTTCAACCCCATGGCCGCCACCTGCGGGAAGATCTGCATTGCCGAGGTGGAGGAGATCGTGGAAGTGGGCGAACTGGACCCCGATCAGGTCCACACGCCCGGGGTCTATGTCCAGCGCCTCATCCTCGCGCCCTCCCTGGAAAAGCGCATCGAGAAGGTGGTCACGCGGAAGGGCTAACCTTCCAGGGGCACATCCAGGCGGACGCGGGTGCGCCCAGGAGCGCTTTCCAGGCTCAGGATCCCTTCATAGGCACCCATGAGCTGGGCGCTGGCCGCGAGCCCCGGCCCCGGGAGCCGCCCCTCCACCTGAAGGGGGCCCGAAAGGCCCGAGAAGGGCTCGAAGGCGACGGACTGGAGTTCCGGGGGGATCGCCGGCCCATCATCCTCGAAGGTGATGGCGAGGCGGCGGCCATCGCCCTCCGTGTGGATGATCAGGTGGGTGGCAGGGGGGAGCCCCTCCATGGCGTTCTGCAGGAGGTAGCCGATGACCTCCGTGAAATCCGAGGGGACCCCGAAGAGCCGGGCCGAGGCGGCCTCGAGCTTGAAGGTGACCTCGAGGCCGGATGGGAGGGTGCCCAGCACCCGGAGGATTTCGATCTCCTGGGGCAGCAGGGCGTGGAGATCCAGGCGCTCCGGCATGGCAGACCCCACCTGCCCTCCTCGACGCAGCACGGCCTTGATGAGGCTGCCCACGCGGGCGCCGGCCTCGGGGTCGCCACCCGCGGCCAGGGCATCCAGGTCCGTGAGCATCCGGGGCGCCAGGGCGTTGAGGAGGTCCCCCACGGCGAGGTTGCGGCTTCGCTGACCGGCCGCGTGCTGGAACTTCTGGAGTTCACCCAGAGAGGCCTCTACACGCTCGTAACTCTCGGCGAGTGCCTGGTGGGCCTGGTTGAGGGTGGAGATGAGGCTGGCATTGGAGGCGCTCACCTGGAGGATGCCCCCGTAGAGGCCCATCAGCTCCCGCTCATGGGCCTGGAAGGGGCTCGACTCCCGAGAGGCCGCCAGGAGGCCCCATAGCCCCGGCACCCCGGTGCGGCTGGCCAACGGGAGCACCAGTCCCTGGGAACGATGGGTCCACCACCCGAGCTCGAGGCCCGGTTCCCAGAGGGGGCTGTGATTCAGTTCATCGTCGGCGAAAGCCTGGTCCCAGGGGAGGTGCTGGAGCCGCGTGACGACGGGATGATCGACCCCCAGCACGGGGAGGGATCGGGTTCCGCGGGCCTCCCAGGCCCGGCCCTCCATGTAGCCACCACTGTCGTGCACCCGGTAGGCGACGATCTGCTGCAGCCCGAGTTCCCGCTGGGCCTGATCCAGCACCCGCTCGAAGATCCGCTCGGGATCATGCTCCCCCACCATGGCCTGGCTGAGGTTGAAGAGGCTGCTGAGGTTCCGGTTGCGGACCTCCAGCTCCCGCTGGGCCTCCGTGAGGAGCCGGTTGCTCTCCTGGGCTTCCTTCAGCTGGGCTTCCAGGTGCTCCACCACCTGCTGGGTGAATTGCCGGAGGGCCGCCCCCTCCCGCCCCTGTTCGATGCGATCCCGGCGCCCGGCCAGGTAGCCCTTCACCTGATCCACGAAGTGGAAGGGGTCGATGGGCTTGGAGATGAAGCCATCACAGCCGGTGACGAGGGCCGTTTCCCGGTCGCTCCGCATGGTCTTGGCCGTGAGGGCCACGATGAGGGTGGCGTCCAGATCCCGCTGCTGCCGCAGTTTGGTGGCCACCTCGAAGCCCGAGAGGCCGGGGAGGTTGATGTCGAGAAGCACGAGATCGGGCCGCAGGTCCACGGCCATCTCGAACCCCCGCATGCCCTCTTCAGCCCAGTGCATCTCGAAGCCGGCCTGCCCCAAGAGCCGCTGGACGAGGCGCCAATTCATGGGGTTGTCCTCAATGCAGAGGATCCGTCCCAGGGAGCCCGATCCGCCGCTCATGCGCCCACCTCATGCAGGAGGGGCATCTCCACCGTGAAGATGCTGCCCCGGCCCTTCTCGCTCCGGACGAAGATGTGCCCGTGCATGTAGCCCATGATCCGCTGGGAGATGGCGAGTCCCAGTCCCGTGCCACCGAAGCGGCGCGTGATGCTGCCGTCCACCTGCTGGAAGGGCCGGAAGAGCCGGGCCATCTCCTCCTCCGTCATGCCGATGCCCGTGTCCTGGATGTGGACCCGGAAGGTCAATCCCTCGGTCTCCGCGACGATCCGCACTTCGCCCGCCTCCGTGAACTTGACGGCATTGCCCACCAGGTTGTTGAACACCTGACGCAACCGCTCGGGATCCCCCAGGATCCGGTAAGAGCCTTCGGGCCGCTGGTAGACCAGGCGGATGGGCCGTTCCTTGACGAGACCCTGGGCCATGCCCCGCACCTCGTCCAGGATCTGGAGCGGGTCCATCTCCTGGAGGTCCATCTCCATCTTGCCGGCCTCGATCTTGGAGAGGTCCAGGATCTGGTCGATGAGCCCCAGGAGCGTACGCCCGTTCTGGTAGATGATCTGGATGTCGTCCCGCAGTTCCTGTCCCAAACGTTCATCCTGCAACAGCATCCCGGAGAACCCGATGATGGAGTTCAGGGGCGTACGCAGTTCGTGGCTCATGTTGGCGCGGAACTCGTCCTTGAGCCGATCCACCTCCTGCAGCTTCTGGTAGCTGGTGAGGAGGTTCTGGTTGAGGGTCTGCAGTTCCTGGGTCTTCTCCTCCACCTTCTCCTCAAGGGTCTCGGCCCAGGCCTTCAGCTCGCCGCGGCTTTGCTCCAACCCGCGGGTGCGCTCCTGGACCAACTGTTCCAGGTTGGCCCGGATCTCCTCCAGTTCCCAGATCGTCTCCATGAGCTGGCGGGTGCGCTCCTGGACGCGGTACTCCAGCAAGCGGTTCTGCCGTTCGATCTCGTCGCGGCTGACCTTGAGGCGGTCCGTCATCAGCTGGAAGGCCTTGGAGAGGTCCTCCAGCTCATCCCGCGTCTTCACTTCCACGGGGGGGCTCTCCAGGTTGCCGCTGGCCACGGCCTGGGCCGCCTGGGTGAGCTGCAGCACCGGCCGCAGGTACCGGTTGGAGAGGAAGGCCGCCACGAAGACGCCGAGCACGAGGATCACCCCACCCACAAAGAGGCTCGCCCGGATGTTGCGGGAGATGGCCGCTTCCGTGTCCTCGGTGGAGAACCCCATCGTGAGCACGCCGACTTTGGAGGTCTGCGGCTCCTCATAAAAGATCGGAGCCGTGACGACCAGCAGGTCCCCGCGGGTCATCACCTGCGCCACGGTGAGGGGCCCTTTGGGGCGCTCCAGGGCCAGCCAGCCGGGCACGTTGGGGGTGCTGTCCAAGGTCTTGCCATCGGCGTCGTACACCGCGCTGAACTGGAAGGCGGGCACCTTTTGCTGGACCCCCTGGAGGATCTTCGACACCTCGCGGGTGCGGCCATGGGTGAGATTGGGGCCCAGGGCGTAACTGGCCGTCTCGGCCACTTGCCGCGCGCTGAGCTTGGCCTGGTCCAGCACCAGCTCCCGGGTCCAGGTGGGGTAGATCACCACATTGAAGAGGATGAACCCGAGCACGAGCAGGCTGATGACGAGTGTCAGCTTGGTCTTGATGGAGGCCCGGATCATCTGGACAGTCTAGCTACAGGCGCGGGGCCGTGGGCCGGAGTCTGCCGAAGGAGGGGACCCGGCCCGGCTCACAGCTTGAACCGGTTCACTTCCCGGTTCAGGAGGTTCACCTGGACGTTGAGCCGGTCCACGAATTCCGCGCTGGCGGCCACGGCCTCGTCCCCTTGCTGGGCCATGCTCAGGATCCGGTCCATGGTGCCCCGGAGGCTGAGGATGTGGTCCTCGTGGTGGGCCAGGATCTGGTGCAGGCTGGCGGCCAGGGCGCGCACCCGCTCCATGGCACGGGCGATCTCGTCGCTGCCGATGCTCTGCTCCTGGGTGGAATCCCGCACCACGCTGGTGGCTTCCCGCACGTTCATGGCGAGGGAGAGGATGTAGTTGCTGGTGGCCTGCTGCTCCTCCATGACCGTCCGGATGGTCTCGGCCTGGCCGTGGATGTTGCGGTTGGCTTCATGGATGAGGCTGGCATGGCCGGCCTGCTGGCGCGTTTCCGTGAGGATGAGTTCCACCACGCTGTCGTTCTCGCTCACGCTCTCGAGGATGGCCTGGAGGGTCCCCTCGCTCTGGGCCACGGAATCGGCGCCCTGCTGCACGGCGTCCAGGCCGCGCTCCACCTGCTCGTAGGCGGACCGGATGGTGCTCTGGAGGTTCTCAATGATGCGCTGCACCTCACGGGTGCTGCCGGCGGTGCGCTCGGAAAGGCCCTTGATCTCGTCGGCCACCACGGAAAAGCCCTTGTTCTGGCCCTCATCCCCCTGGGATGCCACGATGGCGGCATTGAGGGCCAGCATGTTGGTCTGCTGGGTGAGCCCTTCGATGGTGTCCACGATCTTGGCCATCTCGGAGCCCATGAGCAGCAGGTTCCGGGTGGTGCCCTGGAAGTCCTGCACCACGCCTTCGATGATCCGCATCTTCTCCTGGTTGCGTCCGGCCAGTTCCATGCCCCGGGCGGCGTTCTCCAGCACCTTCTTGGCGTACCGGCGGGCGATCTTCACGCTGTCGTCGATGGCGGAAGTGCTCTGCTCCAGGCTCTCGGCGAATTCCCGGGTGTGCTCGGCCTGGGCCACGAGCTGATCGGTGTTCTTGCTGACGCTCTTGATGGCCGTGTCGAAGTCCCGGATGGCGCTGGTGATGCCATCCACCACGAGCATGAGGCTGTCCATGCTCTTGTTGATCTGCTGGATGCTGGCGGCCATCTCGATGATGGTGGCGTTGGTGCTCTCCGCGCTAAGGCTCAGCTCCATGGAGGAGGCGCTGATGCTCACGGAGGTCTCGCTGAGTTCATGGACGCCCGCGTTGAACCCCTCGATGAGTTCCCGTTGGCCCTGGGTGGCCCGGCGCACCCCGAGGGCCGAGCCCTGGATGGCACTGGCGGCATGCCCCAGGTCCCGGCTGGCCCCCCGGATGGAAACCACCATGCTCTGCAGGCTCTGGACCATGCGGTCGAAGCCTGCCGACAGATCCTCGATCTCGTCGTCGCAGTAGATGGGACGGATGCGGTCGATGCGCCCTTCGCCCACCCGATCGGTGTTGTGAGTCAAGAGGCGGAGGGGGTTCTGGATGTCCTTGAGGATCACCAGCATCAGCCAGACGAAGAAGGCGATGCCCAGGGCCAGGATCAGGAGGTTCGGACTGAGGGAGAGCCACACCGCCCCGGCGTAAGCGGACTCGGGCACCTGAGCCACGAGTTCCGAGCCGTCGGGCAAAGGGTTCCGGATGATGATGTCGCCGGGCCCGCTGCTGGGGGGGACCGTGCCCAGGATCCTCCGCCCTTCGGCCGGGGGGAGGATCAGGTAGACGGAGCCACCTGCCGCCGGGCGGAGGGTCTTGAGGAAAGCCTCCTGATCGTCCACCGGCACGTGCATGTCCCGCACGAGGCCCGCGGCCTCCACGAAATTCCGCGCTTCATTGCGGACATAGCCCTCCACGCTCCGGTGGAGGCTGGATTGCAGCGTCAGGCCGGAGAAGAGGCCCGTGGCGATCAGGGTTCCGGTCATGTTGGCCAGCACCCCGATGCCCACCTTGGTGCGGAGGCTCACCCGGAGTCGCCCCTGGTGTTCCCGGAATCCAGGCAGGGCCGCCATCCATGAATGGAGGGGCACCATGTTCAGCTTCGTGAGGAAGTACTGGGTGATCGCGCCCATGCCCACGAGCGTGCAGAAGAGCGAGAACACGATGAGGCTGTTCCAGGCGCCCTGCCCCAAGCCGATCCGGAGCCCGAGGTAGGCCGCCACCGCCAGGCTCACGCCGACGAAGCCGGAGAGGAGGGAACTGGTCTGGGGGAACCGGGTGAGCGACGAATACAATTCCGGCCCCAGTTCGGTGCGCTTCTGGAGCATGGCCATGAGCCGATTCACGTGGGCCCGGGCCACGGCGACCAGGATCCCAGTGCCCAGCACGAAACAGGCGAGAATCCAGGGCGAATGCCCGATCCCCGGCAGGCTCGCGAGCGTGAAAAGCAGGAGCGCCACGGCCCCGAGCCCGGTCCAGACGGTGGTCACCCCCGTCAGGAGCCGTGGCCCCATGGGGGCCGTCACGGCGGTCAACCCCTCAGCGGGGATGGAGGAGGTGGAAGCAGGCTGCGCCATAAAGGCGCGTTTCGGCGAGTTCGAAGCGCGTCTGTAATTCCAGTGTCGTGGCCCGATCCGTTTCCACCACGACGAGGCCGTCGGGGCGGACCCACTGACGGATCCGCGGGGCCAGCTTCGCCCAGAGTTCCGAGGCCTGGGCGTAAGGCGGGTCCAGGAACACCACGGCCTGGGGCGGGAACTCCCCTGGTTCCAGGTGGATGACATCCTTCCGGAGGGCCGTCACCCCCGTCCCCCGAAGGTTGGCCTGGAGGGCGCTCCACCCGGGTTCCCCGGCCTCCACGCAGGTGACGGGTGCGTAGCCCCGGGACCAGGCTTCCAGGCCCACCGCCCCTGTGCCGGCGCAAAGGTCCAGGAAGGGGCCCTGGGGCCAGCGCTGGAGGATGCTGAACAGGGCCTCCCGGGCCCGGTCCGAGGTGGGCCGGACCCGGAGATCCTCCCCGGGAGGGGCCTGGAGTTTCCGACCCTTGATGGACCCCGCGATGATCCTCATGAGGTCCCGGAGCCCCGGTTCAGTAGGCCCAGCGCAGCAGCGCGCCGCCCCAGGTGAAGCCGGCCCCGAAGGCCGCCAGGATGACATTATCGCCCTTGGCGATGCGGCCCTGCTCGAAGGCCTGGTGGAGGGCCGTGGGGATGGTGGCCGCGGTGGTGTTGGCGTACTTGTCGATGTTCACCATCATCCGCTCTTCGGGGAGTTCCAGGCGCTTGGCGGCGGCGTCCATGATGCGGGTGTTGGCCTGGTGCGGGACGAAGAGCTTGAGGTCCTCAGGGGCCACACCATTCCGGTCCAGCATCAGGCGGGCGTACTCGGCCATGCGGGGCACGGCGTTCTTGAACACGTCCTTGCCGTGCTGCACGACGTAGTGCTCCTTGTTGGCGATGGTCTCCGCGCTGGGGGGGCGCTTGGAGCCGCCTGCGGGCATGAAGAGGAAGCATCCGCCCCCGCCATCCACCCGGTGCTCGAAATCCACGATGCCGAGGCCTTCCTCCACCCGCTCCAGGATCACGGCGCCGGCGCCGTCCCCGAAGAGCACGGTGGTGGTGCGATCCTCCATGTTCAGGATGGAGCTCATGACATCCACGCCCACCACGGCCACGCGCTGGTGGGTGCCGCTGGCCACGAGGGAGGCCCCGGTGGTGAGGGCGTAGAGGAAACCGGAGCAGGCGGCGCTGATGTCGAAGCCGTAGGCCTTGGTGGCCCCGATGCCGTGCTGCACCAGGCAGGCGGTGGCGGGGAAGGAGTGGTCGGGGGTGACGGTGGCCACCAGGATGGCGTCCAGGTCATCGGGGCCGAGACCCCGGCGCTCCAAGGCCATCTTCAGGGCGGGGATGGCCAGTTCGGAGGCCCCGGTGCCCGGTTCGACCCAGCGACGCTCGGAGATGCCCGTGCGGCTACGGATCCACTCGTCGTTGGTCTCCATGGTCTTCGACAGGTCGTCGTTGGTCACGACGCGTTCGGGGTAGTACTGCCCGGTGGCGGTGATGCCGACGGGAATGGCCAGACGACGGGTCAAATCGACCTCCAGTGAAGCTTTGCCTTAGCGACGCAAACTTCGATTGTGCAGGAGGGCCAGCAGCTTTTCCACATCGAGGACGCCCTGGCTATGGCCTGATAAGCGCCGCCTATGGCCCAGCATGGGATTCCAGGGATCCCCCCGCTTGAGCCCCACCTCCGGAACGCCCTCCAGGTCCCGGACTTCCAGGATCCGGGTCAGGGGGACTCCCAGCCGGCGTTTCAGCACAGCCACGAAGGGGCAGTCCGCCTCTCCGGCCCCGTAGGGACCCCAATCCAGCACGGGCAGGGGTTCGCCGTGGTGGGCCATGATCCCCGCGAGGCCCGGCAAGTCCGAGGGGAAGGGGATGAGGTACTCCAGGGGCACCACCTCCTCCACGTCCCCGGCGTGGATCAGCAATTCGCGATCTCCCACGGCGGCCCGCAGGAGGAGCTTGGAATCAGCCATGGGTCACCCGCTTCACGAGGCTCTCCATGCCCAGGCCCACGAGGGCATCGGGGTCCAGACCCCACAGCACCCCGCCTTCCGTGAAGTTCACGCCCAGGACCCCCGCAGGTTGGGCGTGCTCCGGCAGGCCCCGGAGGAGCACTTCGCCCCGCTCCAGGATGGCGTCCACGCCCAGGGCCAGTTCCACGCCCGTGGCTGCGGAGGCCGCCTGCACGGCGACCACCACGAGGGTGCGTTGGCCCAGGGGCGGATCCGGTCGGCCCATGCAGGCCTGCAGGGATTCGAAGGTCAGCTCCCGTCCCAGGACCTTGACCCGCTCCCCGCCCCGCAGGGCTTTGGGCTGCGTCTGCACTCGGACCACACTGGAAAGGGGGATGCCGTACAGCACGCCGCCGGCCCGCACCTTGAGGCAGGCGAGGATGGCCTTGGCCATGGGGAAGCTCAGGCGGATGAGGCTGCCGCGCTTCCACTCGCTGCTGAGGTGCACCTCCCCACCCAAACGCTCGATCTCTTCGCGGACCGCATCCATGCCCACGCCGCGGCCGCTGATGGCCCCGGCCTCATCCCGGGTCGTGAACCCGGGCTCGAACACCATCCTGTGGAGGCGTTCCGGCGTGGGGGTCTCCTCGGGGCGGATCAAGCCCAGGGCCCGGGATTTCTCTTCGATGCGCCCCAAGTCGAACCCCCGGCCGTCGTCCCGGATGTCGAAGCGCAGGACGCGGCCCTTCTGGGTGGCGGAAATTCGGAGCGTGCCCTGTTCCGACTTGCCCTGCCCCCGACGTTCCTCCGGGGTCTCCAGCCCATGGTCGAAGGCATTGCGGATGAGGTGGATGAAGGGTTCCACAAGCTTGCCCACCAGGGCCCGTTCCAGCTCCAGGTCCCCGCCCGTGAACGTGAGCTTCACCGGCTTGGCCAGCTCCCGGGAGAGGGACTTGATCATGGGGTCCAGGCGCTGGAAGAAGGTATCCACCTTCACCATCCGCATCTGGAGAAGGGTCTGCTGGAGGCCCAGGAGCCGCGCCTCCATGGCGGCCAGGAGGGGCACGGCCTCCTCGGCCTCCCTGCGGCGGGCCCAGTTCGCGAGGTCCTCCCTGAGCTGGATCACCTCCTCCAGTTCCGATTCCAGGCCCACCACCGTGGTAGCCGGGAGTCGCAAGATCTCCACCTCGGTGGCCGAGGGGCCGGCCGCCTCCTCCGTCATGGCAGGGGCGAGGGGCTCCACTTGGGGAGCCGCGACGTTTGCCTGGAGGGCACGGGGGACCCGGGAGGGATCGCCCACCAGCTTCAGGGAACGGAGGGTGCCTTCGGGGAGGTCCAGGGCGGCCAGGTCCAGCCCCTTGGCGGCCACCAGGATCAGGAACCCGAGCAGTTCCGGGGCATCGGGAAGGTCCACCGGCAGGGTGGAGATGATCTCCCCCTGCACATTCATGGCCGTGGTCACCCGCCGGAGGTGCTCATCGAAGAGGTCGAAGCTCAGGCCCAATTCCAGGCCATGGATGGGGATGTCATCCTGCAGCGCCACGGTCACCCGGGCCCGCTCCTCTTCCGCCAGGGATTTCCGCTGGGCCTCCGGCAAGTCGAGCATGTGGCTCAGGTCCACCCGCCCTTCGCTGCCCAGCCGCCCCAGGGCTTCCAGTTCACCCAGTTGCTTTCGGACCTTGAACAGGTAATCGTCCGGCTCCGGGCGCCCCTTCCGGAGGTCCCGGAAGCCGGCCTCCAGGGCCAGCATGCCGGCCTCCAGGGTCTCCACGAGGCTGTCCGTGGAACGCAGCTTGCCCTTTCGGATGAGATCGAAAAGGTCTTCCAGCCGGTGGGCGCCCCGGGCGAAGGCCGCGAAGCCCATCATCCCGGCCATGCCCTTGAGGGTGTGCGTAGCCCGGAAGAGGGCCGCGATGGCCTGCTGGACCTGATGGGGTGCCTTGCTCGCTTTCAGGGCTTCGATCTGCACGTGGCCCTGGGAGAACAGGTCCTCCCATTCGGCCCAGATCTCGTCGAGGTTCTGATCGGTCAAGCGCGCTCCGTCCGATCCCCATCGGCAGATCCCGGCCCGGGGAAAATCCTGACCGTGGTCCCGGTCCGGGGCCGATGCGATAGTGGGGGGATGCGCACCCTGGCCGTCCTCCCCTCCCGTTTCGCCGCCACCCGCTTCCCCGGGAAGCCCCTGGCCCCCATCGCCGGGAAGCCCATGATCCGGTGGGTCTACGAAGCCGCCCAAAGGGCCGAGGGGGTGGACCGGGTCGTGGTGGCCACGGACGATGACCGCATTGCGTCGGAAGTAAGGGAATTCGGCGGGGAAGCGGTCATGACCGACAGCGCCCTGCCCTCCGGCACCGATCGCACCGCCGCCGCCCTGGCCGCCCTGGAGGCCGAAGGCGATCACTTCGAGTGCGTGCTCAACATCCAGGGCGATGAGCCCGCCATGCATCCGGAGACCGTGGCCAGCGTGGTGGCCCTCATGCGGGAGAACCCCGACCTGCCCATGGGCACTGCTGCCTGCCCCTTCGCCAACGCCGACGAGCTGTTCAACCCGAACGCCGTGAAGGTGGTGGTGGACGATCGCCTGCGAGCTCTCTACTTCAGCCGCAGCCCTATCCCTTACATCCGGAACGGCAAGATCTTCGAGCCGGACTTCCGCCCCTGGATGGCTCCCGAGCAGTTGGCCCTCTTCCAGCGTCACCTCGGGCTCTATGCGTACCGTCCGGCCACCCTGCGGGCTTTCACCGCCCTGCCACCCCACCCGCTGGAATTAACCGAGATGCTGGAACAGCTCCGGGCCCTGGCCGCGGGCATCCCCATTGGCGTGGCCAAGACCCCCCACCTGAGCCTCGGCGTGGACGTTCCCTCGGATGTGGACGCGGCGGAAGCGCTCCTTCGGTCACGCGGCTGGGCTTGATACCATCATAGGTTCGAGCGGTCTTTGATCCCCTGACTGGAGTTCCCGTGTCCCACCACAAAGTCATCATTGTCGGCACCGGCCCCGCCGGTTACACCGCGGCCCTCTACACCAGCCGCGCCAACCTGGCCCCCCTGGTCTTCGAAGGTGCCCAGCCCGGCGGCCAGCTGACCATCACCACCGAGGTGGAGAACTTCCCCGGCTTCCGGCACGGCGTCATGGGCCCTCAGCTCATGGAGGAGATGCGCGAGCAGGTGCTGCGCTTCGGAACCACCATCAAGAGTGAGACGGTGTTGAAGGCGAACCTGCAGGTCCGGCCCTTCCAGATCACCACGGACAAGGGCGAGTACACGGCGGACGCCCTCATCATCGCCACGGGCGCCTCCGCCAAGTGGATGGGCATCCAGAAGGACGAGCAGCTCTCCCGCGCCGGCGGCGGCGTCAGCGCCTGCGCCACCTGCGATGGGTTCTTCTTCCGCGGCAAGGAGATCGCCGTGGTGGGCGGGGGTGACACCGCCCTCGAAGAGGCCACCTACCTCACCAAGTTCGCCTCCAAGGTGAACCTCATCCACCGCCGCGACCAGTTCCGCGCCTCCAAGCCCATGCAGGAGCGCGCCATGAAGAACGAGAAGATCCAGATCCACTACAACCAGGTGGTGGAGGACATCCTCACCACCGTGACCGAGACCCCCATGGGCGAGAAGGTGGAGAAGATCCACGGCCTCAAGCTCAAGAACACCGTGGACGGCTCCACCTCCGAGATGGCCGTGCAGGGCCTTTTCGTGGCCATCGGCCATCAGCCCAACACGGGCCTCTTCGCAGGCCAGCTGCCCACGGACGAGAACGGCTACCTCGTGGTGGAGAAGGGGTCCACCCAGACCCCCATCGAAGGCGTCTTCGCCGCCGGCGACGTGCAGGATCACACCTACCGGCAGGCCATCACCGCCGCGGGGTCTGGCTGCATGGCCGCCATCGACGCGGAACGTTGGCTGGTGAGCAAGGGCCTGGCCGAGTAAGGAAGGAAGCCCAGGGGCGGGATGGGGTCGGCACCGACTCCTTCCCGCCCTTCCTGCTTCAATAGATCCATGGTCCCCGATCAGGTCCTCACGCCCCTCGTACCCCAGCCCGAAGGGCGCGCCCTCCGGGCGGAAGTGGATCTGGGCCGCATCCGCCGGAACGCGAAGCGGCTGACGGATGCCTCCGGGGGCAAGGGGCTCTGGGCCGTCCTCAAGGCCAACGCATACGGCCATGGTTCCCTGCCGGTGGCCCGCGCCCTGACCGGACTGGCCCATGGATTCGCCGTCTCCAGCTTGGAGGAGGCCCTGGAGCTCCGGGATGGGGGCATCAGCGCGGAGATCCTCGTCCTGGGAGGCCTGCGCGCCGAGGCCCTGCCCCGCGCTTCAGCTCTGGGACTCACCGTGGCCCTGGTCGGCCCGGAGAGCCTGGCGTCCTACGGCGCCCTCCTCCCCAGCCACCCGGTGAAGCTTCACCTCAAGCTGGACACGGGCATGGGCCGGTTTGGGCTGCTCCCTTCGGAACTATCCGGCTGCCTCCCCGGCCTCCGGGCGCTCTCCCCCTGGATCCGGGGCGCCATGGGCCACTTCGCCACAGCGGATGATCCGGACCGCGGCTTCGCCGAACGCCAGCGGGCCGCCTTCGCGGCCTGCCTGGGGCAGCTCTCGGAGGCGGGCATCACCCCCCCGGAACGGCATCACGGCAACAGCGACGCCCTCCTGAGGGGCCTGTTGGCCGACGACACCCACGTGCGCCCCGGCCTCGCCCTTTACGGGCTCACCTGCATCCCTGAAGGGCGGGCACTGGGCCTCGAGCCCGCCCTGAGCCTCGTGGCCGAAGTGGTCCGCGTGAAGGAGGTGCCTGCGGGCACCACCGTGGGTTACGGTCGGACTTTCGTGGCCCCCCACCCCCTTCGCATCGCGACCCTGGCCTGTGGCTACGCCGACGGCTACCGGCGGGATCTGGGGAATCGGGCCGTGGTGGGCCACCGGGGCCGCACCTTCCCGGTGGTGGGTCGCGTGTCCATGGACTACCTCACCGTGGCCCTCCCCTTGGAGGTGGACGTGGCCCCGGGGGATCCCATGACCCTCTTCAGCGCCGAGCCCGAAGACCCCCATTCCCTGGAGCGGCTGGCCCTGACGCTGGGCACCATCCCCTACGAGCTGACCTGCGCCTTGCATCGCCGCATCGCACGGCGGTTCCGGGACTAGGCCGGGCGGGCCTTCCCCACCCGAGGTCTGATATCCTGGATTTTTCCCACCAGGTGCCATGAACCTCCTCGTCGCCACGCAGCACGCCGACCTCGTGGAGCGCCTGCGCATGGCCTTCGAGGGGAAGGGCCATCACGTCCTGCACCTGCCGGACACCCTGCACGCGCTGGCCGACGAGGCCTGGAATCAGGCTCAGCTGATCCTGGTGGACGCCGTCGGCGATCCGCTGGACGGGTACCGGTTCTGCCAGTTGCTCCGGGGCGAAGTCCGGGACCTCTTCCGGAACCTGCCCATCCTCCTCATCTCCGACCGGGAGCCTGATGCCCTCGCCATCCGTTCCTGCGGAGCGGACGGGTGGCTTCGGTCCACCGCGCCGATCCAGGAGCTGCTGGAAACCCTGGGTCCGGTCATGGATTCCTCCCTGGAGGGCGAAGCCGGGCCCGATGTGAAGGTGCTCGGGGTGGGCCTGAGCGTGGCCCTGGGCCGCAAGCTCGCCGCCCAACTGGGGCACTTCCACCTCAGTCTCCAGCTGGCCACCGAAGCTGGGGCTGGCGAACGGCTCCTGGAAGTGAAACCCTCCCTGCTGCTCCTCGGAACCGATTCCACCGGCGAAAAGGCCATCCGCCTCATGGAAGCCCTCAAGGGGCGCGGCCCCCTGCCCCCGGTCCTCGTGCTCGGTCGGGTGCCCGATGAGGCCCACCAGCGGCGGTTGCTCCTCTCGGGCATCCACGACTGGCTGGGCCTGCCGGTCACGGGCCCCAGGCTCCTGCACGCCTGCCGCCGGGCCCTGGAGTGGGCACGGTCCCGAAGGCTCCGCGCCGAATATGAAGGCCTCATGCAAGGGCTCCGGGAGCAGCGCACCATGCTCGAGATCGAAGCCGCGGCCCTCCGCACGGAGGTCCTCACGGATCCCCTCACCGGCCTCCTCAACCGCCGCGCCTTCGATCAGAACCTGGAGCACCACCTCAACCAGTGGGCCCGCCATAAGCGGCCCTTCGTGCTGGTGCTGGGGGACGTGGACCACTTCAAGCTCGTGAACGATCGGTTCGGGCATTCCGTGGGCGACGAGGTGCTTAAGGCCATCGCGGCGCGGGTCAGGAGCGGCCTGCGCCGATCCGACCTCGCCTTCCGCATCGGCGGTGAGGAATTCGCCGTGATCCTGCCCGAGACGGCCATGCGAGCCGGTTCGGAAGTGGCCGAGAAACTCCGCCGCCGCGTGGATGAGGACCCCCTGGCCCTGACCGATGGACGGACCCTCATCTCCTCCATCAGCCTGGGCGTCGGGCACCCCGGTGCGGAGAGCGCCCGGGAGCTTGTGGATCGCGTGGACGCCGCCCTCTACCGGGCCAAGCAGTCGGGCCGGAACCAAGTGGCCGTGGCGGGTTGAAGGCGGGCACGCCTCAGAACTTGACCAGCTCGCCCAGGGTCTTGAGGGTGATGATGAGCTCCACCTGATCCTGGCGCCGGGCGGACAGCTGGAGGCCGGGCAGCTGGATGTGGGTGTACCGGAGGGTGTACGCCACGCAAGGCTCCACGTACGCCAGGCCGATCTGGGAGGACGTGAAGTAGTGGTTCCGCCAGTCGTAGCTGGATGAGAACTCCAGGCGGAGCCGGTCATCCCAGAACCGCTGAAGCCCGCCGAGCTGGATGCCCTGCTGGCGCACGAGGAAGCGGTTCAGGCTCGTGGAGAAGAGGCTCAGGCTCAGACGGCTGTCCCGGCCCGTGGCCACGTCGGCACTGAGGCTCTGGTCCGTGCCCCCTTCGGCGAGGTCCGAAGACCGGTGGAAGGAGAGCCGCAGCTTTTCATTGGGCTCCACATCGACATCGCTGTCCAGGCTCGCCCAGCCCTGCTTCACGCGCCCGTCTGCAAGGAGCACCGGTTTTACATAAAAGCGGGTGCTGATCTTCCAGCGGACGAGGTCTGCGAAGGCATCGAGTTTCTGGGAGCGCCCGAAGAAGTGCTGCTTCAGACCCACCTCGATGCTCTGCTCGCCGCTGGCGCTGTCGTTGGCGCCCGGACGCGCATCCAGTGCGTCGAAGCGGGGCACCCGGGCGGCTTCGCTGAAGGGCCCTGTGGTGGTGTACCCGAAGAAGGGCTCCACGATGTGCTTCAGTTCCCCGGAGTACCCGAAGAGGCTGAAGTTCTCGAAGACGCGGCCCAGCTGGGGGCCCGAGAACCGGAGGTGCCCGCTGGCCAGCAGCCGCCGGGTACCCTCCCCGGTGACCCGGAAGGGATCGAAGGCCGTGCTGGCATTGGGGTCCAGCGCGCCGCCGGCTTCAGGTGAGAACACGGCGCTTTCCAAGGTGGCCCCGTACTGGGTGGCTCGTCCCAGCAGCTCCGTGTCCACCCGGAATGGGCCCACCTGGCCGAGGCGTCCGTAAAACCGCACATGGGCGTCGCTGCGGGTCCAGGGGTAGGTCACACCGGGCACGGTGTCCGTTCCGTCGATCTTGTAGACGAAGCGGCCGGAGGTGAGTCCCCCATCGAGGTAGAAATTCCCCAGGGCCACCGGGTAGAGCCGGATCTGGGCCGTGGGCAACGTCTGGCGGCGCAGGGAGGCCGGGAAATCCGGGCTGTAGAAGGGATCACCCTGATCCTTGCTGACGAAGAAGGTGCGGTTCTCCCCCAGGTTGAGCGAGACGCTGCCCCAGGTGAAGGCGCGTCCCAGGTACACGGAGGAATCGTAAATGGGGGTGCCCAGGCTGCCTGATCCCCGGCCGAAGTCCACATCCACGAGGTTGTCCGAGGACTGGTTCACGTCCGCCGTGAGCCACCAGCCGTCCTCCCGCTGCCAGACCTCCTTGAGTTGATACCGGTAGCGACGCTCGTCGAGGCTGCGTTGGTTGATGCTCTGACCGGCGAAGCTTCCCGAGTGGGTGGGATCCGGGCGCCATCGCAATTCGCCGCCGTTGAGGAGGCCCTCGTGGCTGAACCAGATGGGGGACAGGGTGGCGTCGGCCTGGTCCCCAAGGGTCTGGTACCAGTTCAGGCCGATCCCGGGTCCCAAGGCCCCGCCGAACCGGAGGTCGGGCGGCAGGAGGCCGGAGCTGCGCTCCGCCTTGGCGGGGTAGAACCCCCACGGGAGGTAGATGTGCGTGGGTACCCCGTGGACGAGGATCCGCAGGTTCCGGAACGTGGCGAACTGATCCAGGTCCACGTCCATCCGGGACAGCAGGGCCGTCCACCCTGGCTTCTCCTCGGAGCACGGCGAGAGTTCCACACGGTCGAAGGCCCAGGTGCGCAGCCCCTTGAAGGAGACCCGATCGGCCCGCAGCGTCCAGGAAGGGGGGAGCTCCATGCGGAGATCTCGGGCCTCGCCGTCCCGATCCCGCCAGTCCATCTCGAGGAAGGCACAGTGGAGGCGGAGGTCCGGAGCCTCCAGACGGATGTTCCCCTCGGCGCGGATCACCTTGCGGGCCCGGTCGTAGGTGATCTTGTCGGCCAGCAGCATCAGGCCCGAGGATTCGATCTTTCCCACCTCGAAGGTCCAGATGTCCCCCAGGGCGGTCACCCGCTCCGCGCGGTAGGCGAAGGGCAACAGGGCTTCGGGCCCCTCCTCCAGGTCCCAGGGGCGCAGCGGGAGAAGCAAGGCCGGATCCGGGGCCTCCAAGGGCATCGCGGTGGGCACCGGGGGCAGACCCTGGGCGAGCAGGGGCATCCCGGCGAGGAACAGCGCGGCCCGCGGCCGGAAACCCATGGGATTCCTAGTGACGGTGAGGCGCCAGGTGGGCGCTCACCAGGAAGAGGGCCAGGCCGGCCAGCAGGGCCAGGGTGCTGCGGACGCCGCTCTCCTTCTGGACTTCGGGCAGGAGGTCCGAGCTGGCCACGTAGAGGGCCAATCCCGCGCTGAGGCCCAGCACAGGTCCGATGGGCAGGTGGAGGAAGCCGAGGCCCGACGCACCGATGAGGGAGGCCAGCGCGAGCACGCCTGCGGCGCCCACGGCGGCCCTGGCGCCGAAGCCCCGGGCCAGGAAGATCGAGGAGATGGTGGCCCCCTCCGGCACGCGGTGCAGGAGGATGCCCATGAACATGAGGGCACCCAGCCCGCTGTGGGTGCCCAGGGCGGCCGCCAGGGACATGCCATCCAGGAGGCTGTGAAGGCTCAGGCCCACGAGCGCGAGGATGCCACCCAATGGGCCGCCATCGGCGTGGGTTTCCTCGCCGTAATGGAAGTGCAGCGTGATGCCGTGTTCCAGCACGTGGATGAGGAGGTAGCCTCCCAGAATCCACCAGGCATTGGTTTCACCGCCGGCCTGCTCCATGGCCTCCGGGATCATCCGGACGAGGGTGAAGGCCAGCAGGTAGCCGGCCGCGAGGCCGGAGATGAGGCGCATGACGGAGGCACGCCCCTGGAGCAGGCGCACCACCGCAAGCCCCCCCACCAGCGTGGCGAGGGAGGCGGCGGGAGCCAGCCAGGCAAGGGACAGGGCCACGGTCGGTTAGGCCTTCGCCTTGGCCTTGGCCGCAGGCTTCTTGGCCTTGGGGGCGGGAGCCGCCTCAGTGGCCTTGGCCTTGGCAGGAGCCTTCTTCGCCTTGGGGGCGGGAGCCTCCTCGGCGGCCTTGGCCTTGGCGGGGGCCTTCTTGCCCTTGGGGGCGACCTCGGCCTCGGGCTCGGCCTTGGGGGCCTTCTTCGCCTTGGCCGCGGGCTTCGGAGCAGCGACCGGCTCCTCGGCGGGCTGGGCGGCGGCCAGCTTCTTGGGGCGCACGGCGGGCGTCAGCAGGCTGGCGAGCACGTCCCCGGTGAGCTTGGGAGGCTCGGGGGCGGGTGTGGGCTCCGCCTTGGGACGGGGCGCGGGCTTGGCGGCGGCGGGAGCGGTCTCGACCGGAGCCGAACCGGCCTCGGCGGGCGCGCCTTCGGTGGCTTCACCCCGATCGCGCTCACCCCCCCGACGGCGACGGCGGCGGCGCTTGCGCTTGCCACCTTCTCCCTTGGTCTCTTCCTCGGAACCTTCGGGGCCTTCCTCGCCCTCCTCATCGGTCTCGTCGTCCTCGGGCTTCGCGCTCTCGAAGAGGGCCCGGAGGCGTTCCCGCTCTTCCAGGGCGGCCTTCTGGGCATCCCGGCGGTCATACTTGAAGTCCTTGTCCTTGGGCTTCTCGTCGCGCTTGTCGTCGCCGAGGGCCTTGTCGAAGGAAATGGGGCTGTCGCCGCCGAGGACCACCGTCTCTTCGTCGCGATGGCGCTCGCGGGGGGCGGGCTTGGCCGGCTTGTCAGCGGGCTTCTCCCGGTCCTCCTCGTGGCGCTCGATCTCCGCGGCCATCTCCCCGTAGGGCGTGGACCAGTCGGCGATGATCAGCACGTGGATGTCGTTGCGCTCCTCCAGCTCGGCGATGTCGCGGCGCTTGCCGTTCAGGACGGAGCTGGCGATGTCGGGATGCAGCTTGATGCGCAGCTCCTTCACGTCCCCCCGGGCGGCGATGCCCTTGATGCGGCGGAGCACGGAGAGGACGAGCGCCTCGATGGTCTTCACCTTGCCCGTGCCCTGGCAGGTGGGGCAGCCCTCGTGGTTCACGTGCTGCAGGCTGGGGCGGATGCGCTGGCGGGTCATGACCAGCACGCCGAAGCGGTTGATCTTCCCCACCTCCATCCGGGCCTTGTCCTGCTTGAGGTGCTCCACCAGGCGATCCTGCACCGCCTTGATGTGGCTCTCCTTGCGCATGTCGATGAAGTCGATGGCCACGAGGCCGGCGAGATCGCGCAGGCGCAGCTGGCGCGCCACCTCCTCGGCGGCCTCCAGGTTGGTCTTGTAGGCCGTGTCCTCCTGATTGTCGCCGGAGGTCTTGCCCGAATTCACGTCGATGGCCACCAGGGCCTCGGTCTGATCCAGCACCAGGGCGCCGCCGGAGGGCAGGTTCACCTTGCGGGCGTAGACCCGGTCGATCTGCTCCTCGGTCTGGTAACGGGAGAAGATGGGCTTCTTGCCGATGTACTGCTTCAGCACCGGCAGGTACTGGGGCATGGTGCGCTTCACGAAGCTCTGGGCCGTGTGGAAAGTGTCGAGGTCATCAATGCTGACCTCCTCCACGTCCGGGGTGAAGGCATCGCGGAGGGTGCGGACGACCACGTCGTCCTCCTGCCACACGAGGCCGGCGCCCACGCGGTGCTTGTAGCGGTGCAGCACTTCCTTGTAGCTATCCAGCAGGTATTCGAGGTCCCGCTGGAAATCTTCCTTGGTGACACCCAGGGAGGCGGTGCGCACGATCACCCCGATGTTGTCGGGGATCTCGAGCGAGTCGATCAGCTGCTTGAAATGGCGGCGTTCCTCGGTGCCCTCGATCTTGCGGCTGATGCCGTTCACGGGGTTGCCAGGGGTGACCACCAGGTAACGGCCGGCCAGGCTGATCTGGGCCGTCATCATGGCGCCCTTGGAGCCCAGCTCCTCGCGCACGGCCTGCACCATGATCTCCTGGTCCCGGTGGAGCAGATCCTGGATGCGGCCACGGCGGCCATCGCCGCTCACCATGTCCCGGGGCAGCTCGCCCAGGGGCAGGAAGCCGTTTTTGGTGCCGCCATAGTGGATGAAGGCGGCCTGGAGGCTCTGGTCCACACGGACCACCTTGGCCTTGTAGATGTTGCCCTTGATCTTCTCGTTGTGGACGAACTCCACGTCGTAATCGAATAGGGTCCCGTCGATCAGCGTTGCGATCCGGATTTCCTCCGGGTCGGTGGCATTGATCATCATGACTTTCTTGCTGCTCAAGGTTGCTCCTTGGGCTGTGGCCTGCCCCTCAAGGCTCGGCCGTAGCGATGGAATGGATGCGGTGGAAGGTGGCCTGCGCCGCGAAACCGGAGGTTGGCGGGCGACCGGGAGATGGTCAGGTCTTTGGAAGGGCCCGGGTCACGCAGGGGATGCCAGGTGAACGGCGGGTCTTCGTGCAGTTTTCCAGCCTTCGGGGCGTATGGCAAGCCTCGCGGGAAATTTCCACACCATTTATCCCCTATTTGCTGCATTTGGATTCGATTATTGATGATTTTATTTGCCGCCCGTCGGGCAATTTACATCGAAGTCACACCTGTGCCGCATCCTTGTTCCCCGGGCCCCTGAACCTTGGGACACGCCCTTAGGAGGATTCCTTGCGGACCTACGCCACCCTCGCCTTGTCCCTCGCCTTCGCCACCACCGGCTTCGCCCAGGCCCTGAAGGTGGACCCCAAGCTCGCCCCCTACCAGAAGGTGGCCGGCATCAACGGCAACCTCAACAGCATCGGTTCCGACACCCTGAACAACCTCATGGCCTTCTGGGTGGAGTCCTTCAACAAGCAATACCCCAACGTGAAGATCCAGGTGGAAGGCAAGGGCTCGGCCACCGCGCCGCCCGCCCTCATCGAAGGCACCGCCCAGCTCGGCCCCATGAGCCGTGAGATGAAGGGCGAGGAAATGGACAAGTTCGAGAAGAAGTACGGCTACAAGCCCACCAAGGTGGCCGTGGCCATCGACTGCCTCGCGGTCTACGTGAACAAGAACAACCCCATCAAGGAGCTGAGCCTTGAGCAGGTCGATGGCATCTTCTCCTCCACCCGCAAGTGGGGCGGCAAGGACGTCACCACCTGGGGTCAGGTGGGGCTCAAGGGAGAGTGGACCGCCAAGCCCTTCAGCATCTACGGCCGCAACAGCGCCAGCGGTACCTACGGCTACTTCAAGGAGCACGCCCTCAACAAGGGTGACTTCCGCAACACCGTGAAGGAGCAGCCCGGCTCCAGCGCGGTGGTGCAGGGCGTCACCAATGACCGCTTCGCCATCGGCTACAGCGGCATCGGCTACATCACCAGCGGCGTGCGCGCCGTGCCGCTCTCCATGAAGGGGCGCAACAACGACCAGGCCTTCGCCCCGAGCTACGACAACGCCCTCACCGGCAAGTACCCCATGGCCCGCTTCCTTTACGTCTACGTGAACAAGGACCCTAAGAAGGGCCTGGATCCCCTCACCCGGGAGTTCATCAAGTTCGTGCTTTCCAAGCAGGGCCAGGAGATCGTCATCAAGGACGGCTACTACCCCCTGACGGCCGCCAGTGGTTCCGCCAACGCCCAGACCGAGCTCAAGAAGCTCAACTAGGCCCCGACCGGTTCCGATCCGGAAGACCTACCCACCAGGAGACCGATGCCCAGCACCGCGACCAGGACCCTGGCCAAGCGCATGGATCGCTTCATGGCCGCCCTCATCACCGGGGGCGGCCTCCTGATCATCCTCGCCGTGCTGGGCATCCTCTTCTTCATCGCCAAGGAAGCCCTGCCCCTCTTCTTCCCGGCCCGCACCCAGGCCCAATCCGCCATCACCCTGGATGCCGGCCAAGGCCTCTGGGTCGAGGACTCGGCCAAGGCCCTCATGGTCCCGGACGCCACGAAAGGCATCCGGGTGCACTTGGTTCAGGATGGGCGCCTGGTGGACACGCTCACCGCCGGTCCCGCCCTGCCCTGGGCGATGGCCACCGCCCCCAACTCGCGTGGGCAGTTGGCCGTCGTGGGCGCCGACGGCAAGCTCTACGCGGGTGAACTCAAGTGGTCGAAGCCCGCCGGGGCCCAGGATCCCGGGCAATGGACCCCCGAGGTGGAGTGGGCCCCGGGCGTCCCCTTGGCCGCCCCCCCCACGGCCCTCCTGGATGTCCGGGCCCTGGACGCGGGAGGCCTCATGGGTGGCAAGGTGCTGCGCGCCCTCGCCCGGACCGCCGATGGCCTCGTGTGGGGTGAGTCCCCCGCGGAAGGCGCCGGCCCCCTCCCATGGAAGCCCCTCCCCGCCCCGGGCGACGCGCAGGCCCTGCTCTCTCCCGATGGGCAACACGCCTACGTGGGCACCCACGACGGCCGCATTCAGGACTGGACGCTGACTGGCGAAGCCACCCTCGCCACGGAGCAGGCCTTCCCCGAGTCGATCTCGGCCCTGGGGTTCGCACTGGGCGGCTCCTCCCTGCTCGTCGGCGGTGAGAAGGGCACCATCTGGGCCTTCCAGCAGGTTCGCGATGACCAGGACGCCAAGAGCCTGCAGCCCTTCCACCGCTTCGCCCCCTTGGGCGGTCCCGTGGCCGGCTTCCAGCACGGCCTGCGCGACAAGCGTTTCCTTGCCTGGGGTCCCAAGGGAGCCGCCATGCTCCACCTCACCTCCGAACGGGAACTCATGCACGTGACCGCCGAGGGCCTCACCGGCGCGGCGCTGTCCGCCCGCGGCGACCACATCCTCCTCCAGGACGGCGGTCGGCTCCGTCCCTACCTGCTGGATGCGCCCCACCCCGAGATCAGCTGGAAGACCCTCTGGGGGCGTGTGCACTATGAGGGCTACAAGTCCCCCGAATACACCTGGCAGTCCACGGGAGGTGGGGACGACTTCGAACCCAAGCTGAGCCTCCTGCCGCTGCTGTTCGGAACCCTCAAGGGCACCTTCTACGCGTTGCTCTTCGCCGTGCCGATTGCCATCCTCGGCGCCCTCTACACGAGCCAGTTCGCCACGCCGGGCCTCAAGTCCCGCATCAAGCCCACCATCGAAATCATGGCCGCCCTGCCCTCCGTGGTGCTGGGCTTCCTCGCGGGTCTCGTCATGGCGCCCCTCTTCGAGCAGGCCGCCGTGCATGTGCTGGTGTTCCCCGCGGCGGCCGTGCTGCTCGGTCTCGCCATCCTTCCGTTCTGGAGCCGACTGCCGGGAACCTGGCGGCGGATCTGGGGTGAAGGACGGGAGGCCCTCTGGATGGTGCCCCTGCTGCTGGGCGCCCTGGCGCTGACCTTCCTCCTCGCGCCCGCCGTGGAGAAGGCCTTCATGGGTGGCAACTACCGGACCTGGCTCCAGGACGCCTGGCACGTGCGCTACGACCAGCGCAACAGCCTCGTGGTGGGATTCGCCATGGGCTTCGCGGTCATCCCCATCATCTTCACCATCAGCGAGGATGCCCTCTCCAGCGTGCCCAAGGCCCTCACCTCCGCCAGTCTCGCCTGCGGCGCCAGCCCCTGGCAGACGGCGTGGCGGGTGGTGCTTCCCACGGGATCGCCCGGCATCTTCAGCGCCGTGATGGTGGGTGTCGGCCGCGCCATCGGCGAGACCATGATCGTGCTCATGGCCACGGGGAACACCCCGATCCTGGACTGGGGACCCTTCAACGGCATGCGCACCCTCAGCGCCAACATCGCCGTGGAAATCCCCGAAGCCCCCCACCATGGGACCCTCTATCGCATCCTCTTCCTGGCCGCGCTGCTGCTCTTCATCCTCACGTTCTCCCTCAACACCATCGCGGAGCTGGTGCGCCAGCACCTCCGCAAGAAGTACGAGAGCTACTGATGCGCGTCTCGAACTGGCTCCGTCGTGGCAGCCCCTTCGTGTGGGTGAGTGGAGGCCTGCTCGCCTTCGCCCTGCTCATGATCACCTCCCTGGTGGGCTACATCGCCGTGAAGGGCCTCGGCTTCTATTGGCCCAAGCCGCTTGTCCAGCTTTCCACGCCTGGCGGCCCCGTGCTGGGTGAGATCACGGGCCATGAAGCGGCCACCGCCGAAGATCCGGAGCGCATCCAGATCCGCACCGCCAACCGGGACATCCTCGGCCAGGACTTCCGCTGGGTTCCCGTATCCGAGATCCAGGACCGCTCCCTTCCCGCCGGGGCCCTGATCATCGAGCGCCTGGAGAACGGGACCTTCTTCGGAACCCTGACCAAGGTCACCCAGGATGGCAAGGTTCTGGTCGAAGGGGCGGAAGCCCCCCGGGAGGCCATGCGGCAGCTCCCCGAAGCCAGGGCCCTCCAGCACCGGATCCAGTCCATGGAGAAGGACGAGGTGGGCTCGCTCAACCAAAAGCTCGAGGACCTCCGCCTCCGGAAGCGCAAACTGGAAGCCAAGGGCGAACCCACCGCCCTGCTGGACGCCGCCGAGGCGGAGCTGTTGAACCGGTTCCAGCACCTCCAGCAGGAGCTGGAGGCCTTCCGGTCCCAGTCCAATGGCCTGCAGGTGACCCTCCGGACCGTGGACGGGCAGGAGAAAGAGCTGAGCCTTGCGAGCATCCTGCGCATCGTCCCCGCCAACACCATCAGCCTCCCCGGCAAGGTGGGCGTCTACCTCGCCCGGCTCTGGGAGTTCGTCTGGGACGACCCCCGGGAATCCAATACCGAAGGCGGTGTGTTTCCGGCGATCTTCGGCACCGTGATGATGGTGATGCTCATGTCGGTGATGGTGGTCCCCCTCGGCGTCATGGCGGCCCTCTACCTCCGGGAGTACGCCAAGGACGGGCTCGCCGTGCGCCTCGTACGGGTGGCCGTCAACAACCTCGCCGGGGTGCCCTCCATCGTCTTCGGCGTCTTCGGCCTGGGCTTCTTCGTGTACACCCTGGGCGGTTCCCTGGACGCCCTCTTCTTCCCCGAGAAGCTTCCCACTCCGACGTTCGGCACCGGTGGCATCCTCTGGGCCAGCCTCACCCTTGCCCTCCTCACGGTGCCGGTGGTGATCGTGGCCACGGAGGAAGCCATCGCCTCCGTGCCCCGCAACCTCCGCGAAGCGAGCCTGGCCCTGGGCGCCACCAAATGGCAGACCATCCGCGAGGTGGTGCTGCCCGGCGCCATGCCCGGCATCCTCACGGGCCTCATCCTGGCCATGGCCCGCGGCGCCGGTGAAGTGGCGCCCCTGATGCTCACGGGCGTCGTGAAGCTGGCCCCGAGCCTGCCCCTGGATGCTCAGGCCCCCTTCCTCCACCTGGACCGCAAGTTCATGCACCTGGGCTTCCACATCTACGATGTGGGCTTCCAGAGCCCCAACAGCGAGGCCGCCAAGCCCATGGTCTTCATGACCACCCTGCTCCTGTTGGGCATCGTGGTGGCCCTGAACCTCTTCGCCCTCCGGCTGCGGCGCAAACTGCGGGCCCGAATGGGCGGAAGCACCTTCTGAAACGCTGGAGCCCCTGAACATGGATCCCGAAACCCGAATGCCCCTTCCGGAGCCCGTCGTCCTCGGCGGGGGACGCGAGAATGCCCTGCCCGCCGCCCCCACCCTGGAGGGCAAGCCCGCCAACCTGCCCCTCACGGACACGGCCGCCCTCGTGGCGCCACCCGCCCTGGAAGTGGAGCAGCTGAACCTGTGGTACGGCGCCAAGCAGGCCCTCTTCGACATCGACCTCCAAGTGCGCCAGCACACCGTGATGAGCCTCATCGGCCCTTCCGGCTGCGGCAAGAGCACCCTGCTCCGATCCCTCAACCGCATGAACGACCTGGTGGACGGCGTGCGAATCCAGGGCTCCGTGCGACTGGGCCCCGAGGACCTCTACGCCCCCGGGGTCGATGTCATCGAGCTCCGCAAGCGCATGGGCATGGTGTTCCAGAAGTCCAATCCCTTCCCCAAGTCCATCTTCGAGAATGTGGCCTATGGCCTGCGGGTGCAGGGGGTGAAGGACCGGCTCACCCTGGAGGAGGCGGTCGAAACGAGCCTCAAGGGGGCCGGCCTCTGGGAGGAGGTCAAGGACCGCCTCAAGGACTCGGCTCTGGGCCTCTCCGGCGGCCAGCAGCAGCGCCTCTGCATCGCCCGCGCCCTGGCCGTGCGCCCCGAGGTGCTCCTCATGGACGAGCCCTGCTCCGCTCTGGATCCCATCGCCACCGCCCGCATCGAGGAGCTCATCTTCGAGCTGAAGAAGGATTTCACCATCGTCATCGTCACCCACTCCATGCAGCAGGCGGCCCGTGTGAGCGACTACACGGCCTTCTTCTGGCTGGGGAAGGTGGTGGAGACCGACCTCACCGAAAAGATCTTCACCAACCCCACCAACCGCATGACCGAAGACTACATCACTGGGAGGTTCGGCTGATGGCCCGACACTTCGATTCCGAACTCAAGGGACTCAAGGACGGCCTCCTCTCCATGGCGGGGATGGCGGAGCGCATGA
>DATFAX010000030.1:0-10471 GCA_035254125.1 Holophagaceae bacterium
AAGCAGTGGGGCGCCTACGACTACAAGGCCCAGGAGGACCTGATGCGCTGGGAGGCCACGCCCCAGGTCGGCCCCTTCCAGGAGTACCTCGACTACCGCGTGGTCCCGGCCGATGCCGACCACGCCACCGTGGAGCTGGGATGGGAGAAGCTGCGCGTGAGCTTCCCCGTGGCCTTCGACACCAAGGCCATCTACTGGGCCCACCTGGAGGACACCCTCAAGAAGGCCCCCGAGACCGACTGGGTGCCCTGGTACCAAGCCGCCCGCTACTGCCAGGAGCAGGGCCTGGAACCCCAGAAGGCCCTCGCCTGGATCCAGAAGAGCCTGAAGATCAGCGAGACCTACGGCAACCACGAGGTGGCGGCCCGCCTCGACCGGGATGCCAAGCGGATGCCCGAGGCCATCGCCCACCTCCAGAAGGCCATCGACCTCTCGAAGGGCAAGACGCCGAAGGAATACACCGAAGGCCTCGAGAAGGATCTGGCGGCCTGGAAGGCCCAGGTCGCAAAGTAGGCCGGATCAGGGGCCCCGGCCGGCGGGCCTTCCGCTGAAGGCTCAGGCCAGGGCCCGTCCTTCGCCACAGAGGCACTCTTCCCTGCGGGAGGCCGGAGAGTCGGGCGAACGCGGGTCCCCGGTCCAGGTCCGACGGCCGGGCCAGGGTGGGCTTCAGACGCCCTTCCTCTCGGCTCCCCAGATCACCTTGTGCAGCTGGAGCTGGACGCGGACCGGCAGGCCGTCGGCCACGACCCGCTCCGCCAGCCAGGCGGGATCGAGGCGGCCCCACACCGGGCTGAAGAGCACCTCCAGGCGGTCCCACACCCCCCGCTCGGCGCACCAGTCCTTCGCCCAGGCGTAGTCGGCCTCGTCGCACAGCACGACCTTCAGCTCGTCCTGGCCGGGCACCATGTGGTCGAGGTTGGATTCCAGCCAGCGGTGAACCTCGCCGCTGCCGGGAGTCTTGCGGTCCACGATCTTGATGACCTCCCGGGGCACGGGGGCCAGGTCGTGGCTGCCGGCGGTCTCCAGGGCCACTTCGTAGCCCTGGGCCAGCAGGGCCTCCAGCAGGGCCGGGGCATTGGGATTCGCCAGCGGCTCGCCGCCCGTGAGCTCCACGAAGGGGGCGTTGGGCCCCTGGGACGGGGGCCCCAGGCGACGGCGCACCTCGTCCACCAGGTCCTCCAGCTCCCGGAAGCCGCCCTCGTAGAAGGCGTACTCCGTGTCGCAGTAAGTGCAGCGCAGGGGGCACCCGGTGAGGCGGATGAAGAGGCAGGGTCGCCCCGCCCGGAGACCTTCGCCCTGGATGCTGTGGAAGACCTCGTTGACCTTGAAGCGCATAAACCCCTGGGGATCGGTTCCCGTATCGATTCTACCGTCCCGCCCCTGGCCTGCCTGCAGATCCCTTCGGGTCCTGGGACGATGACCCCCAATCGAGGCCCCCATGATCCGAGCCCTCCCCCTCCTCTGCATCGCGCTGGTGGCCCAGCAGCCCGCCGCCAGCCCCCTCGGCAAGTGGGGCGGTAGCGTCAAACTTTCCAACGGGAGGGCCCTGGGCTTCTCCGTGCTCTTCAAAGGCGCCCCCGAAGCCTGGTCCGGCACCTTCTCCGTGCCCGACCAGGGCCTCCTGGATTCCCCCATCGCGGACGTGAAGCTTGAAGGCCGGAAGCTCGCCTTCACCGTTCCGGCGGTTCCCGGCGGTCTCTCGTTCAAGGGTGAACTCTCCGAAGATGGCAAGACCTTCACCGGCGAGGCCACCCAGGGCGACCGGACCTTGCCCTTCACGCTGGAGCGGGACAAGGTCGTGGCCGTCACGCCCAACCCGGTGCAGGAGCGCTACACCAAGCAGGAAGTGATGATCCCCATGCGGGACGGCGTGAAGCTCTTCACCCAGGTCTACGCCCCCAAGGACACCTCCAAACCCCATCCCATCCTCCTCCAGCGCACGCCCTACAGCGTGGCGCCCTACGGGGCCGAGAAGTTCCGCCGTGGTGTGGGCCCCTCCCCCCTCTTCCTGGCCGAAGACTACATCGTGGTCTACCAGGACGTGCGTGGCCGGTGGATGAGCGAGGGCGACTTCGTGGACATGCGCCCGGTGAACCCCAAGAAGCAGGGCAAGGACATCGACGAGGGCACCGACACCTACGACACCATCGACTGGCTGGTGAAGAACGTCCCCGCCAACAACGGCAGGGTGGGTCAGTGGGGCATCAGCTACCCCGGCCATTACACCATCCAGGGCATGCTCAGCGGCCACCCCGCCCTGGTGGCCGTGAGCCCCCAGGCGCCCATGATCGACATCTGGCAGGGCGACGACACCTACCACAACGGCGCGTTCCAGCTGGCTGCCAACTTCTCCTTCTTCACCTTCTTCCAGAGCCAGCGGGAGAAGCCCAGCGCCGAGCCCCCCAAGCGCATGGACCTCCACGTCACCGACGGCTACCGCTGGTTCCTGGAGCAGGGTCCCGTGGCGAACCTGGAGAAGAACATCCTGAAGGGCAAGGAACCCATCTGGACCGACTACGTCAAGCACACGGCCTTCGATGCTTACTGGCAGGCCCGGAACCTGCGCCCCCACCTCCATGACGTGAAGCCCGCCGTGATGACCGTGGGCGGCTGGTTCGACGCGGAGGACCTCTACGGCCCCCTCGCCACCTACCGCTCCCTGGCCCAGCAGAGCCCCGCCACGGATCAGATGCTCGTGATGGGCCCCTGGACCCACGGCGAGTGGGCGAGCGGCGACGGCAGCCGCATCGGCAACGCCACCTTCGGCTCCAAGACCTCCGCTTGGTACCAGCAGGAACTGGAGCTCAAGTTCTTCAACCACCACCTCAAGGGCGCCGAGGACCCCAAGCTCGCCAAGGTCAACGCCTTCGAGACCGGCGCCAACCGCTGGCGCCAGTTCGAGACCTGGCCCCCCAAGGAGGCCAAGCCCAAGTCCCTCTACTTCGAGGCCAAGGGCCGGATCAGCTTCGACAAGCCCTCGGCCAAGGCCGGCTTCGATGAGTTCATCGCCGATCCCAACAAGCCCGTGCCCTACACCCAGGACGTGACCTTCGGGTACACCCGCACCTACATGACCGAGGACCAGCGCTTCGCCAGCAGCCGCCCCGACGTGATGGTCTACGAGACGGAGCCCCTCACGGAGGACCTCACCCTCGCCGGCCCGCTGAACGCCGTCCTCAACGTCAGCACCACGGGCACGGATGCCGACTTCGTGGTGAAGCTCGTGGATGTCTTCCCCGACGGCGCCAAGGACCCCGAGAACAGCCCCAAGGGCTGGCACGCGGGCGGCTACCAGATGCTCGTGCGCGGCGAGACCATCCGGGGCAAGTACCGCGGCAACCGCTGGTCCGCCCCCGTGGCCTTCACCCCCGGAAAGGCCGAGGAAGTGGCCTTCACCCTTCCCGATGTCCTCCACACCTTCCAGAAGGGCCATCGCCTCATGATCCAGGTGCAGTGCAGCTGGTTCCCCCTGGTGGACCGCAACCCCCAGGTGTTCACGGACATCCCCAACGCCAAGCCCGAACAGTTCCGGAAGGCCACCCAGCGCATCTTCCGGAGCGCCGAGAAGCCCTCCCGGCTGGAGGTGAAGGTCCTCCCCTAGGACCTCGCCCTCTCAAGCCAGGTGCCAACCCCCATCCAAGGTGAGGATCTCACCCGTGAGGTGGGGGCTGGACGCCACGTAACGCACGGCCCGGGCCAGATCCTGGGCCGTTCCGTTGCGCTGGAGGAGGCTGGCCGCGGCCAATTTGCCGGGATCGCTGCCCCCATCGGGCATCAAGGTCCCCAGGGCGTGGCCCGCCACCCGCACGTCGGGGGCCAGCGACCGGGCCAGCCCCGTCACCAGGGCGGATTGCCCGAGTTTCGCCGCGGAATAGGGCAGGCGCTTCAGGAAGGGCCGGTGGATCGCGGCATCCAACACCAGCTGGAGGCAGGCGCCGGGGCGCAGGTGGGAGGACAGGGCCTGGGCCACCAGGAAGGGGAAGGTGAGGTGCATCCGCCACACCTGCTCCAGGTCCTCCCCGGACCAGGTCCCCAGGGGCATCTCCGGGAAATCCCCCGCCAGGAGGACGGCGCCCTCCAAGCCCATCCCGCGTCGCTCGAGTTCCTCCAGATCTGCCATCATGCGGGAACCCATCCGGGGATCCAGGGCATCCCAGACCAGAGCCTCCACCCCGGTGGTTTTCCGAAGCCCTTCAAGCCACGCATCGCCTTCCCAGGAACGAGAGCTCGTCAGCACCAGATCGTGGTCCCGCGCAAGATCCTCCGCGAGGGCCGCACCCAACCTCCGGCGTCCCCCCACCACGATCCACCTGGGCCGCTCCATCCTTCCCTCCGCACGTTCCAAGCCCCCACTCTCCCATGAATCCAGCCCTCAAACGCATTCGCAGCCGCCTGATCTGGATGAGCCTCCTGGGGCTCGTCATGGCCATCGGCTCCTTCATCTTCGGCCAGTGGGTCTTCACCCGCACCGACGACCAATGCACCTGGCGGGTGAAGGAGGGCCGGGTCGTCATCCTGGAGATCCTTCCCGATGGCGTCGCCGAAGAGGCGGGCCTGCTGGAAGGCGACGAACTCCTGAAGATCCAGGGGCGCCGTGTGGCCCCCACCCAGGCGGGCCTGACCGCTGCGCAGACCCTCATCGACTCCAAGCCCGAAGGCACGGTGCTCAGCTACGTCATCCGGCGCTCCGGGGAGGAGCTCTCGGTGCCCGTGCGGCTCACGAAGCCCTGGAACAGCTACCAATTCAGCATCCTCATCAATGCCCTGATCTTCTGGTTCGTGAGCCTGCTCGTGGTGGTGAGCACCCCGGAGCGCAAGAGCTCCCGGCATTTCTTCTACCTGGGCTTCATCGGACTGCTCCTGGCGGCGGGGGCCCGCGGCACCACGGCCCTTTGGCCCACGCCCTTGGCGGTGATGGCCGGGGCCTGCCTCCTGCTGGTCATCAGCCTGGGCCCACCCCTGTGCCTCCATTTCTTCCTGCGCTTCCCCCACCCTTTCGAACTCCGGAAGAACCGCCGGTTCCTCGCCGTGCTCTATGGCGCCTTCGCCCTCCTGGGCCTCTGGCTGCTCATCGCTCCCGGCGTGGCCAAGGCCGTTGGCCTCAAGCCCAACGATCTCCAGATCCCCTTCGGCATCGTGATCACGATCTGCATGACCGCCGTCGGCACCGGCATGGCCTTCTTCACCCGGGGCTGGCGCCTCAGCCCGCCGGCCCAACGCCAGGTCATGGCCCTGCCCCTCGCCTTCACGTACGCCCTGCTGGTGGATCTCTGCATCCTTGCCTTCCTGGGCAACGTGACCTTCAAGGACAGCCTCATCTTCGGCCGTCGGCAGTGGATCTTCATGGCCCCCATGGCGGTGCTGCCCCTCAGCTTCGGCTGGGCCATCGTGCGCCATGGGCTCTTCGAGGTGCGCAAGGCCCTGGTCCGGTGGGTGGGCTACTTCCTCGTGCTGGGCACAGCCCTCAGCCTCTACCTGGTGGGCCTGGCCTTCCTCTTCGGCCAAGGCCTTTCCCTGATCCCCCAGACCTGGGCGGGCGCCCTCGTGGGCGCCCTCGCCCTGCCCCTCGGCTGGGCGCTGCGGGCCCTCATCCGGACCATCCGCCGCCGCTTCAAGCGGGACATCTCCTCCACGCGGGACATCCTGCTGGGCAGCCTCCGGGAGAGCAAGCAACGCCTGTCGGACCGCGGTCTGTTATCGAACCTCGAAGAAGCCGTACGGGAGGCCTTCCGACCTCAGATCCTGCTGCTCCAGAAGGTGGAAGGGGCCGCCCTGGCTCTGCCCGCGCTGGATACCCAGGATGAAGACGGTCAGCCCCTTCGGCTGGGGCCCGCGGCCCTCACCATCCCCACCAGCCTCCTCCGCCACGCCCGGGAGAACCGCGAGCTGGTGTTGGGCCTGGGTTCCGAAGAAGCAGACTGGATCCGGGAGCAGGGCGAAGAGCTCAGGGCCCTCGTCGATGGTTTGGGCCTCCAACTGCTCGTGCTCTTCCTCGCCCATGACCAGCCCCACTCCGCCCTCCTCATCGGCGGGAAGTACGCGGACCTCGGCTACGGCCGGGAGGACCGCGAGCTGCTCCGGGAGCTGGCCCTGGCCGCCGGCGGCATGCTGGAGACGGCCCTCCTCCACCACAAGGTGGTCGCCCAGGAGCGCATCGAACAGGAACTCGCCACCGCCCGCCGCATCCAGGAGGGCCTGCTGCCCAAGGTCCCCAACATCCCCGGGTTCCAGGTGGCCCTGCGCCTGGAACCCGCCATGGAGACCGGCGGCGACCTGCTTTTCGTGAAGCGCCGCCCCAGTGGCAAGTGGATTGCAGCCGTGGGCGACATCAGCGGCAAGGGGCTCGCCGCGGCCCTCTACATGGCCCAGGCCACAGCCCTGCTGGAGCTGGCCTCCTGCCGGGAAGATCAGGGCCTGGAGGACATGCTGGAGGATCTGGACCACACCTTGCGCGCCCTTCTGGGCCACCGGGGATTCCTCACGCTCGCCCTCCTGGAATGGGACGAGGATGGCAACTACCGCCTCGCCCGTGCCGGGCACCCCGGGGCGCTGCTCATGGAAGACACGCGTTCCTTCCAGGAGATCGCACCCCACGGACGCGGTCTTGGCCTCCGTCCCGCCGGTCCCGGCGACTGGAAGGTGCACCAGGGCCAGCTCCAGCCTGGTGGCTGGCTCGTGCTCTACAGCGACGGCCTCACCGAGGCCATGGATCGCAAGGGCGAGCTCTATGGCCTGGACCGCATGCTGGCCCAGCTTCAGCGCCTGTGGGCCACGGGCAGCGTCCGCGCCGCCTGCGAAGCCATCTTCACAGACGTGGCAAGCTACGAAACCCAGAACCGGGATGACCGCACCCTCTTCATCCTCGGCCGCGAGGCCGAGGTGGATCTCGCCGAGGAAGCCGCCTCATGAAACTCCGCACCCTCCTCACCGTCCTCACCGTCGTCTCCATCCTCCAGCTGGGGTTGCTCTGGATCCAGGGGGCCCAGCTTTACCGGCAGCAGGAGTCCCTTCAATCGCTCCGGCTGGACATCCAGGAGCTCGCCGACGTCATCGACTCGGGCAATGGCCAGGGCGGTGGCGAGGAAGGCAACTGGACCCCCAGCCGCGATCACGCGCGCGGCGGACACCACCGGTTCCGACGGATCGCCCTCCAGGATGAGGAGACCGCCAAGGAGCTCAAGGACTCCCGGGAATCCCAGGAGGCCGCCAAGAAGGCCGTGAAGGATGCCCGGGAGGTCCAGCAGAAGCTCTCCATCTCCGAGGCAGCTAAGCGGGCCGAGGAACAGGAGAAGATCAAGGCCGCGGAATACGAGTGGACCCGCTGGGTCTGGATCGGGCTCGGCGTCGTGGTCCTGTCCCTCCTTCTCCGGGCCTGGCTGCGGCGGCGGTGAGCCTCCACGAGTACCTCCTCCGGGATCCCTCCTGCAGGGGGCTCGCCGAGGGTGCCATCCACGCCACCTCGCCCCTGCTGGATGACGAGGATCCCGAACCCCTGACCGCCCAACTGGACGAATGGGCCGGCGTGCTTGCGGGCCGCATGCCCCTGCCCTGGAACTTCCACAGCGCTCTCGACGAGCTCAACCGATTCCTCTTCCTGGAACTTGGCTTCAGGGGGGACCGGGAGACCTACGACGACCCCCGCAATGCCCTCTTGCCCATTGTGCTCCGCCGACGCCGGGGGCTGCCCATCGCCCTGTCCATCCTCTGGATCGAGCTGGCCCGCCGGCTCGGGTTCGATGCCGTGGGCGTGGCCCTGCCTGGCCACTTCATCTGCGGGGTCCGCCACGACCTGGGCCTCCTCTGCTTCGATCCCTTCAACCAGGGCATCCCCGTGGGCATCGAAGGCGCCGCGGACCTCGTCCATCGGGCCACCCATGGCCGGATCCCCTTCCGGCTCGAGATGATGTCCCCCTGCTCCGACCGCGCCATCCTGGCCCGCCTGGTGCGGAACCTCCACTCCCGGTTCCTGCAGGCTGAAGCCTGGGACGAGGTGCTCTGGACCAGCACCCACCTGATCCTCCTGGAGCCCGACGAACCCGATCATTGGCGCACCCGTGCCCAGGTCCATGCGGAGCGGGGTGAAGTGGAGGCCGCCAAGGCCGACCTGCGGGAAGCGGCGGCCCGCAGCCATCCTGAAGCCCCTCCCCCCAAGACGACGAAGGGGCGCTGAGCGCCCCTTCGCCTCGTGATCCCCGCAGCCTCAATTCCGCTGCTGGGCCTCCACCACCGTGAGGGCAGTGAGATGGAGGATGTCGTTCAGGTCGCTGTGGCGCTGCAGGACATGGACGGGAGCGGCCATGCCACAGGTGATGGGACCGATGACCTCGGCCCCCGCGAGGCGCTGGATGAGCTTGTAGGCGATGTTGCCGCTGTCCAGGTTGGGGAAGATGAGGACATTGGCGCCGCCCTGGACGTCCGCGAAGGGGTAGGTCTCCGCGAGGATGTCGCCGTTAAGGGCGGTGTCGGCCTGCAGTTCGCCATCGCAGTGGAGGTCGGGACGGCGTTCCTTCACGAGCTGGGCCGCGCGCTGCATCTTGCGGGGGCTCGCATGGGGGGCGCTGCCGAAGTTGGAGTAGGAGAGCATGGCCACCCGCGGCTCGATGGCGAAACGGTCCTTCACCATGTCCGCCACGAGGATGGCGATCTCCGAAAGTTCCTCGGCAGTGGGATCCACATTCATGGTGGTGTCCGCGAAGAAGAGCACGCGATTCTCCAGCACGAGGGTGTACACCCCGCAGACGCGCTTCACGCCGGGACGCGTGCCGATCACCTCAAGGCAGGGTCCGATGGTCTCGGGATAGTAGCTGGTGAGGCCGGCCACGAGGCCGTCGGCCTTGCCCAGGCGGCACATCATGGCGCCGAAGACGATGCGGCGGCGGGTCTGGCGCTCAGCCTCGAATTCCGTCACACCCTTGCGGCGGCGGAGGTCGTGGTAGGACCGGATCATCTCCTCGCGGCAATCGGCCTCTTCCGGATCCAGGATCTGCGCGTTGTGCAGGTCCAGGTGCAAGTCCTTCATGAGCTGCTGGATGCGGTCCACCCGACCCAGGAGGATGGGCTTGCAGATGCCTTCGTCCACCATGGTCTGGCAGGCGCGGAGGATCTGGGGGTTGTCGCCTTCGGGGAAGACGATGCGCTTGGGATCGGCCTTGGCGCGGTTAATGACGTTGCGAACCACGTCCTTGCTGCGGCCCTGCAGGCTCTCCAGTTGTTCCTTGTACTTCTGGAAGTCCTGGATGGGCGTCCGGGCCACGCCCGTATCCATGGCCGCTTTGGCGACTGCCGGGGCGACCCAGAGGAGCACGCGGGGATCGAAGGGCTTGGGGATGATGTAGTCCCGACCGAAGCTGAACTTCTCCCCGCCGTAGGCCTTGGAGACGCTATCGGGAACATCTTCCCGGGCCAGGGCCGCGAGGGCCTTGGCGGCCGCCAGCTTCATGGCCTCGTTGATCTCCGTGGCCCGCACGTCCAGCGCACCGCGGAAGATGAAGGGGAAGCCCAGGACGTTGTTCACCTGATTGGGGTAGTCGCTCCGCCCCGTGGCCATGATGATGTCGTCGCGGGTGGCCTTCGCGGTGGGGTAGTCGATCTCAGGCTCGGGGTTCGCCAAGGCGAAGACGATGGGATCCTTCGACATGCTCCGGATCATGTCCGGAGTCAGCACGCCCTTGCTCGAGCAGCCCACGAAGCAATCGGCGCCCTTGATGATGTCGGCCAGGGTCCGGCACTCGCTGGGCTTGGCGAACATCGCCTTGTATTCATTCATTCCCTCGGTGCGGCCGGTGTAGACGAGGCCCTTGGTGTCGCAGAGCCAGAGGTTCTCCAGCTTCACACCCGCCACGAGGAACATGCGGGCCGTGGCGATCGCGGAGGCGCCGGCGCCGCTGAAGACCACCTTCATGTCGGCCAGCTGCTTGCCCATGAGCTCGGAAGCGTTCATGAGCGCGGCGGAGGCGATGATGGCCGTGCCGTGCTGGTCATCGTGGAAGACGGGGATGTTCATCTCCTTCTTCAGACGGGTCTCGATCTCGAAGCACTCGGGCGCTTTGATGTCCTCGAGGTTGATGCCGCCGAAGGTGGGTTCGAGGCTCTTGATGATCTGGATGAGTTTCTCGGTGTCGTGCTCATTGATCTCGATGTCGAACACATCGATGTCGGCGAATCGCTTGAACAGCACGCCCTTGCCTTCCATCACCGGCTTGCCGGCCAGGGCCCCGATGTTCCCCAGGCCCAGCACGGCGGTGCCGTTGCTGATCACGGCCACCAAGTTCCCCTTGGCGGTGTACTGGTAGGCGTCCTCGGGGTTCTGCTCGATTTCAAGGCACGGTTCGGCCACCCCGGGGCTGTAGGCCAGCGCGAGGTCCCGCGCCGTGCTGGTGGGCTTCGTGGGGATGACTTCGATCTTCCCCTTCCGTCCCATCGAGTGATAGTCCAGGGCCTCCTGCTTGCGGATCATTGGAACTCCTGCGGC
>DATFAX010000031.1:0-8234 GCA_035254125.1 Holophagaceae bacterium
CTTGATGACCGACATCGGGTTGCTCATGAGGAAGGCCCCCAGGGCGGCGCCGAAGATGATGGTGCCTTCCGCCGGGAGGGGGTGGAGGAGCACGCCGATCTGGCCGCCCTCCATGGTGTAGCCCGTCAGCACGGCGCCGAGGACCACGATGAGGCCGATGATGACGAACATGATGCAGCTCCTGCCTGCTAGATCGGGTCGGGGGGTGGGGTCTTGAATCTGGTCAGGGGTGCCCGGTGGGGGCCGGAGGCGCCCTGGCCGGGGCCCGGGGCTTGCGGGGCCGGCGCGTTGGAAAACCGACCCGGGTTTTTATCAAATCGCCGAACCGCAAGTTCTGGACCGAATGGCAGAATGGAGGGCTGGAGGTCCCCCATGTCCCAGCACGAACCCCTGGAAGATCCCTCGGAATTCCTGAGCGGCCAGCGCATCGCCCCCGGCGGCATCCGGGCCGGCATCAGCGCCGCGGACCTGGTGGACGAGGCCTTTTTGGCCTACAACGGGGGGCGCCTGGGGGAGGCCGCCCGCCTCCTCGTCCAGAAGGTCCTTAAGCCCGAGGTGACCTTGGGTGTGACCCTGACCGGGGCCCTCACGCCGGCCGGCCTCGGCCGCAGCTGCCTCATCCCCCTCATCCTGGGCGGCTACATCGACTGGATGATCAGCACGGGCGCGAACCTCTACCACGACACCCACTTCGCCCTGGACCTGGCCCTGCACCGGGGCAACCCCTTCACCTCCGACACCATCCTCCGGGATGCCGGGGTGGTGCGCATCTACGACATCCTCTTCGACTACACGGTGCTGCTGGATACGGACGCCTTCTACCGCGAGCTCATCAAGGCCCCGGCCTTCCAGAAGGCCATGAGCACCGCCGAGTTCCACACCCTCGTGGGCCAGGCCCTCTTCGAGCGTGAGCAGGCCCTGGGCATCGGGACCGTGTCCATCCTCTCCGCCGCCTACCAGGCCGGCATGCCCATTTACACCTCCAGCCCCGGCGACAGCAGCATCGGCATGAACGTGGCCGCGCTCGCGTTGGAAGGCAACCAGCTCATGTACGACGTGAACGCCGACGTGAACGAGACGGCCTCCATCGTGCTCGACGCCAAGCTCTCCGGCGGCAAGAGCGCCGTGTGGATCCTGGGCGGCGGCTCGCCCAAGAACTTCATCCTGCAGACGGAGCCCCAGATCCAGGAGGTGCTCGGCATCGACGAGCGTGGCCACGACTACTTCCTGCAGATCACGGACGCCCGCCCCGACACCGGCGGCCTCTCGGGCGCGACTCCGGGGGAGGCGGTGAGCTGGGGCAAGATCGATCCCGATCAGCTGCCCGATGCCGTCGTCTGCTACACGGATACGACCATCGCGCTGCCCATCCTCACGGCCTACATCCTCACCCGCGCCGACCAGCGCCAGCCCAAGCGGCTGGCGGACCGGCGCGTGCAGCTCATGGACCGCCTCAAGGCCGAATACGCCTCCCGCGGCCGCCTCAGCGGCGCGCCCACCACCAGCCGCGATGTGGCCAAGCGCGGCGTCACGGTCGGCATGCCCCCCAAGGGCGACACCTGGCCCTGCGGCACGCCCAAGGGCTAAATCTGAAATCCCCGAAGACAGGCCCCTTCCCGCCCGGGAAGGGGCCTTTTCCAGCTTTCGACGTGACCGGGCACGGCGAAGGTGTGGCTGAGGAAGAGGGAACCGGGCCGCATCTCCGCCCGCACCTTCTCCCAGAGCCGGGGCATGGGCGCCGGGCTCAGGAAGGCGAAGACCACGTCGAACGCCGCGAGGTCCACCACCCAGAGGCTGCCCAGGCGCACCTTCACGGCGGGGTAGGGCAGGCAGCGCAGCCAGGCGCCGAGCCAGGTGAGGGGCGAGGCCTCCACGCCCAGCAACTCCAGCCCGGGGCGGGTGCGGGCCAAGTGGGCCAGGGGCCCGCCCAGGCCGCAGCCCAGGTCCACGAAGCTCCGGGCCTCAGGGGGGATCAGAGATTCGAGGGTGCGCCAAGCTTCCCGGTTGGAGTGGTACAGGGGCACCTGGATGAGCAGCCCGCCGCCGAAGATCAGGGCGAGGGCGAGGAAGCCGGTGAGGTACAGGCCCCCGGGCAGGTGGAGGGTGGAGGCCGCTTGCAGCATCCAGGGCAGGGCGAGGTTGAGGGGCGTCCACCAGGCGGCGAGCCCGAAGCCCCGGCCGAAGCCCGCGGCCAGCACCGCGTCCACGCCGAGCCAGGCCAGGGGCGGCAGCGTCAGCGGGCTCAAGCGAACGAGTACCAGGGTCACGGCGAAGGCGAGGCCCTGGGCGAGGAGCGCGCGGAGGGCGGGGGGCCAGGAGGCGGGACGCATGAGCGTCTATGCTAGCGGGATGGATGAGATCCTCGGCCAGGTCCTCGATGTGCTGCCGCTGCTCCGCGCCGTGGGCCGGGATGCGGAGGCCCACACCCTGCTGCGGGCCCTCACGGAGGGCTGCAATCCGCGGGAGATCCTGGGTTCCCTCCAGGTGGCCCTGGCGGAATTGCCCGAGGGCATCGAACCCGAGGTGGATCGGCGGGTCTCCACCCTGCTGGGGGCCGTGGGGCGGCTCTGCCAGGAGCTTTGAGCGGATTCAGGCCCGGAAGCGCTGCAGGTTCCCATAGGTGAGGCTCCGCCACACCCACTCCACGGGGCCCATCCTGAAGCGCGAGAGCCAGGCGCGGCAGAGGGGGATGAGGGCGAGCCAGAGGCCGAGCGCCATGAGCAGGGCGGGGCGGAGCCCCACCCTGCCGTAGAGGCCGAGGCCGTAGGCGTTGAAGACGAGTGTGAAGACTGCGGAGTGGGCGAGGTAGCAGGTGAGGGCCATGCGGCCGGGCCAGGCCAGCGCGCCGAGCCAGGCCCCGGCGGGCCGCCGCAGGGCCAGGGCCAGGCTCGCGGCGTAGCCCAGGCAGAGGAGGATGGCGGCGGGCACGTAGAAACTCAGGGCGATCACGCCCCGGGGATTGGCGGGGCCCAGGGGACCCCGGACCAGGGCCAGGGTGTACGCGAGGTTCAGGGGCAGGCCCAGGCCCAGCCCCCAGGCGGCCACCCGCTTCAGCGCATGGAGGTGGCGTTCGTCCGGTGAGAGGAACCCCAGGCGCGCGGTGAGGAGGCCCAGGAGGAAGCAGGCGAGGATGTGGGGGGAGACTCCGAAGGTGATCGCGTAATTTTCGAAGAGATCGTGGAGCCGCTGCCGGAAAAGCACGGGGAAGGGGCCTTGGCTGTAGGCCAGGAGGGAGGCCCGGATGCGCGCTTCCGAGTCGGCGACCTGTGCGGTTGCGGCCTGGACGGCCGAAGCCGGGGAAGCGTGGGCCGCCCGCAGCGCGGAGAAACCCCAGACCAGACCCACGCCCACCAGGAGGCCCACCAACGCGAGGATCCAGATGCGGAGGACGCGGTCGCTGCGGTCGACGAATCGGCTCAGGGCGAAGCCGATGAGGCCGTACATGAAGAGGATGTCCCCAGACCAGACGAGGACACCGTGGAGCAGCCCCAACCCCAGGAGCACTGCCAATCGCCGGCGGTAGCGCCGGGGGCCGTCCTCCCCGCCGCCGCGGAGGCGCTCGAGCTGAACGGCGAAGCCGAGGCCGAAGAGGAAGGAGAAGAGGCTGTAGAACTTCCCCTGGGCGAGGCAGAGGAGGATGGCGAAGGTCCAGGGCGAGGGATGCTGGGCCAGGGGGCGTAGGAAGTGGAGCTCCATGGGCTGCGCGAAGGTGAGCATGTTGACGCAGAACACACCCAGCAGCGCGAACCCGCGCAATGCGTCCATGACCTCGATCCGCTCGTGGGGGGCGGTGGCCTGCAAGGGCTCCATGGGACTCCGGAAGGATGGGCTATCCTACCGGCATGGAGGCGCCAATCGACGCGGGGGAATCCGGATTGGGAGGGAGGCCACCCACCCTCGGCCGCTTCGCTCCGTCCCCCACGGGAGTCCTCCACCTCGGCAACCTGCGGACGGCCCTCGCCTCCTGGCTCTCCGCCCGGGCCGCGGGCGGCGCCTGGGTGCTCCGGGTGGAGGACGTGGATGGCCCCCGCTGCCACCCCATCCATGAACAGCGGCAGCTGCGGGACCTGGAGACCCTGGGTCTCACGTGGGATGGGCCCGTGATGCGGCAGTCGGAGCGCGACGCCGCGTACCGGGAGGCCCTGATGCGGCTCCACGGGGACGGCCGTCTCTACCCCTGTCACTGCACCCGCAAGGACCTGCAGGCCCTGGCCAGCGCCCCGCACCTGGAGGACGGCCTCCGGCCCTATCCGGGCAGCTGCCGGGCGCGGGTCTGGGAGGGCTTCGGTGCCGCCCTCCGCTGCCGATTGCCGGAGGGCCCCGTGGCCTGGCAGGATCGCTTGCTCGGGCCCCAGCGGGACGACCCCGCAGGGCTGACGGGGGATCCCCTCCTCTTCCGGAGGGATGGCTGCTTCGCCTACCACCTGGCCGTGGTGGTGGACGACGGGGCCCAGGGCGTCACGGAGGTGGTGCGCGGGGCAGATCTCCGTGCGGTCACGGCCACCCAGATCCGCCTTCAGGAGGCCCTTGGGCTGCGGCGTCCCGCGTATGCGCACCTGGGGCTCGTCACCGCACCGGACGGATCGCGCCTGGGCAAGCGGGGTGGCGCCCTGGGGCTGGCGGAACTGGAAGCCCGGGGCATCCCCCGGGCCGACCTCGTGGGCTGGCTCGGCGCCTCCCTGGGCTGCCTGGCGCGACCGGAACCCTGCACGCCGGAGGACCTGATCCCCCGCTTCCGTTGGGACCAGGTTCCCTTAGGTGATTGCAGGGTGCCTGAAGCCTGGATCTGATCTCAGAAAATGGAAAGGACCCGGTCGCCCGGGTCCTCACCAAACGGCTGGAGCGCCGTTACGCCATCGCGTTCACCTTCTGGGTATCCCTTGCGGGATACGCCAGACCGCAAATGGAAAGGACCCGGTCGCCCGGGTCCTCACCAAACGGCCGGAGGGCCGTTACGCCATCGCGTTCACCTTGAGGGTGAAGCGGGACTTGTGGCGGTTGGCGGCGTTCTTGTGCAGCACGCCCTTGCGCTCGGCGACGTCCACCACGCCCATGACGACGGGCAAGGCGGCGACGGCCTGAGCCTTATCCCCGCTGGCCACGGCGGCCAGGAAGGACTTGACGGCGGTCTTCATGCTGGAACGGCTCGCACGGTTGCGGAGGCGAGCCTCGGCATCGCGACGGGCCTTCTTGGCGGCGGACTTGTGATTGGCCATTGCGTGACTCCTGCTCCCGTTCGTACGGAAGCGCGAAGGGTTATCCTACCAAACCCAGGGGACGGGTCAAGGGGAAAAAGCACGCTCCAGCACCGTTCCGGGCCTTCCATCATAGCCCCCACCCAGGCAGACTGGTCGGAGGCGAATGGCCTCCGGAATCGGGATTTGACATGGAGCGCATTCGCGAGGCTTTTCAAAGGGCGTTGACCGGGGCATTACCTCCCGGAGCGGACCTGACCCTCGAGCGTCCCAAGTCGGTGGAGATGGGCGACCTGGCCTACCCCTGCTTTCGAGCCGCGAAGGCGGCGGGCAAGAACCCCGCCCAGCTGGCCCAGGATCTGGCCGCCTCCCTCCAGGTGGAAGGGGCCGAGCTCCTGGCGGCGGGCCCCTACCTGAACCTCCGCCTCACCTCCGAGACCCGCTCCCGCATCCTCGTGGGCGCCCTCCTCTCGGACCGCCCTTTCGGCGCGGGGGCGCCCACGGGCCGCCGGGTCATCGTGGAGTACAGCTCCCCCAACATCGCGAAACTCTTCACCATCGGCCACCTGCGCTCCACGATGATCGGCCACGGCATGGTGCAGGTGCACCGCTTCCTCGGTGACGAAGTCCTCCGCCTCAACCACCTGGGCGACTGGGGCACCCAGTTCGGAACCTTGCTGGCCGCCTACAAGCTCTGGGCTGAGGGCCCCAACCCCGACCTCACGAAGGACTTCGAGTGGGCCGACGACGCCCCGGAGAAGCGCCGCAGCCCCCTCTTCCGCCTCTTCCAGCTCTACGTGCGCTTCCACGCCGAGGAGGAGAAGGACGCGGCCCTGCGGGACGACGCCCGGGCCTGGTTCCGCAAGCTGGAGACGGGCGACCTTGAAGCCCGCCGCCTCTGGTCCTGGTTCCGGGAGATCTCCCTCGCCGAGTTCAAGCGCCTCTACGATCGCCTGGGCGTGGGCTTCGACACCTTCGAGGAGGGCGAGGCCTTCTACGAGGACAAAATGGCCGCCACCATCCAGGCCCTCGAAGCCGCAGGCCTCCTGATCGAGGGCGACAAGGGCGCCCGCATCGTCGACCTCGAAGACGTGGGCATCAAGACCCCCTGCATGGTGGTGAAGGCCGACGGCGGCTCCGTGTACGCCACCCGCGACCTGGCCACGGGCGTCTACCGCCGCGACCACTACCGCTACGACAAGTGCATCTACGTCATCGGCGGCGAGCAGATCCTCCACATGCAGCAGGTATTCGCCGTGCTGAAGAAGTTGGATCCCGCCTGGTTCTCGGACGGCAAGCTGGTGCATACCCCCTTTGGCCTCATCAAGCTGCCCGAAGGCAAGATGAGCACGCGCAAGGGGAACGTGATCTTCCTGGAGGATGTGCTGGATGAGGCCCGGGAGCGGGTGCTGACCGTCATCGAGGAGAAGAACCCCGAGCTGAAGGACAAGGCCGAGGTGGCCGAGGCCCTGGGCATGGGCGCCGTGGTCTTCTTCAACGCCATCAACGATCGCACCAAGGCCATCACCTTCGAGTGGGACCGCGTCGTGGCCCTGGACGGCGACACGGGCCCCTACGTGCAGTACGCCCACGCCCGCATCATGTCCGTGCTGCGCAAGGCGGGTGGCCCCTGGGCGGCCCAGGCCACGCCGGGTGCCTTCGACGGCCGGAAGGGCCCCGTGGTGCCCTACACGGCGGCGGAACTTCCGGCTTCGGTGGCCGGGCTCGACGCGCCCGAAGCCCAGGCCCTGCTCTTCGAGCTGGCGGGCCTGCCCAGCGCCTACCGCCTGGCCCAGGAGCAGCTCCAGGCCACACCCGTCGCCCGCCAGCTGCTGGCCGTGGCCCGGGCCTTCAGCGGCTTCTACACCAACTGCCCGATCCTCAAGGAGGAGACCTCCCCCTCGGATCGCGACGCCCGCCTGGCCCTCTGCGTGGCCACGGCCCGCGCGCTGCGGCAGGGCCTATTCCTGATGGGCATCCAGGCGCCAGACGAGATGTAGGTTCCAGTCAGTCCAATTGAACGAATGACGTTTTGTGGGGGTGTGCGATGACGAAGTATGTGTTTGTGACCGGTGGCGTGCTGTCGAGCCTGGGGAAGGGCATCGCGGCCGCGAGCCTGGGCGCGCTGCTGGAGGCCCGCGGGCTGAAGGTCACCCTCATGAAGATGGATCCCTACCTCAACGTGGATCCCGGCACCATGAGCCCCTTTCAGCACGGCGAGGTGTTCGTCACCGATGACGGCGCCGAGACGGACCTCGATCTGGGCCACTACGAACGCTTCACCAGCGTGCCCACCACCCAGAACCACACCATCACCACGGGCCGCATCTACAACACCGTGATCCAGAAGGAGCGCCGCGGCGACTACCTGGGCAAGACCGTGCAGGTGATCCCCCACATCACCGACGAGATCAAAGGCGTGATGAAGAAGGTCGCCAAGGACATGGACGTCGTGATCATCGAGATCGGCGGCACCGTGGGCGACATCGAGAGCCAGCCCTTCCTCGAGGCCATCCGCCAGTTCAAGCTCGAGGCCGGCCTGGGCAACGCCATCAACATGCACCTCACCTACGTGCCCTTCATCAAGACGGCGGGCGAGCTGAAGTCCAAGCCCACCCAGCACAGCGTCAAGGAGCTGCGCGCCCTGGGCATCCAGCCCGACGTGCTCCTCTGCCGCGCTGAGGTGGACATCCCCCGGGACCTGAAGGACAAGATCGCCCTCTTCTGCTCCGTCACCCATGACGCCGTGTTCAGCGCCAAGGACGCCAGCTCCATCTACGAGGTGCCCCTGCTCCTCCACGAGGAGGGCCTCGACGCCAAGGTGGCCCACCTCCTGGGGCTGGAGCCCAAGGCGCCCGACCTCAAGCCCTGGACCGACCTGCTGCACCGCATCCACAACCCCAAGGGCAGCGTGCGTATCGCCGTGGTGGGCAAGTACGTGGAGTTCAAGGAGAGCTACAAGAGCCTCATCGAGAGCCTGCACCACGCGGGCTACGGTCTGGAGACCCACGTGGACCTCAAGTGGGTGGAGGCCGAGGA
>DATFAX010000032.1:0-9612 GCA_035254125.1 Holophagaceae bacterium
GAGCTGGGCGCCAGCATCGCCACCCATGGGGCCTGCCTCACGGCCGTGGCCCGGGATGGCCATGCCTGGGAGGCGGACCTCAGCGAGGAGACCCTCGAGAAGACCACCCTGGGCCGCCTCGCCCTGGGCAGCACCCTGCACTTGGAGCCCAGCCTCCTCGTGGGCGATCCCCTGGATGGCCACCTCGTCAGCGGCCACGTGGATGGCATCGGCCGTCTCATCGAGCGGCCCGTGGGCGAGGGCCTCTGGCGCTTCGCCATGCCCGAGCTCCTCGCCCCCATGACGGCCCCCAAGGGCAGCATCACCGTGGACGGCATCTCGCTCACCGTGGTGGACTGCGGCGCCGATTGGTTCAGCGCGGCCCTCATCCCCGAGACCGTGAAACGCACGGCCCTCGCCACGATGAAGCCCGGCGACGTCGTCAACCTCGAAGCCGACCCCATCGGCCGCTACGTGGCCCACGCCCTGGAGCGCCGCACCTCCGGCCAGCGCCTGGGCGCTTTCGCTGACAAGGGCTGGGCGGCCCTGGAGGGCAAGTGGGGCGTGGACCCGGAGGTTTAGGCCTCTAGCGGGAACCGGCCAGCCGCGCCCCGTACCACGCTCCCGGGAAGAACACCGCCAAGCTCAGCACCCAGAACCAGGTGGGCGGCGGCATCATCAGGTTGTTGGAGATGCCCGCCAGCAGGAGCAGCACCCCCAGGCTGATCGCCGGGCCGGCGGACTCGCTGCGGGCGATCCGCGTGGCCGCCCAGCCGCCGGCGATGGATCCGAGGAGCCAGCCCACGATCACCACCCCCAGCGACCCCGCGGGCACCTGGGCCATGAGGTCCTTCATCTGGGCGGAGGTCTTCACGAGCTTCGCCGCGGCCCCCACTTCGGGGTAGAGCAGGTGCCCGTTGGTGAACTCGATGAGGAGCATGACCGCGCTGGCCACGACGAAGCCGAGGATCACGCCGAAGATGCGGCGGAGGATGGACATGGGGCCTCCCGGAATGGGTGTCCCACCTTACCTCATTTCGGGGTTCAGCCCTCCAGCCAGGCCCTCATGGCGGCGGGGGGCTGGAAGCCCAGGCTGCGCTTGAGTTCCTTCCCCTCGGCATCGAGCACGAGGATGGTGGGGTAGGAACGGATGCCGAGCTTGGTGGCGAGGTCGGGGCGCACCTTGTCGGTGTCGATGCGCACGGCGATGGCGTGGGCCTTCACCCAGGCCTGCACGGCGGCGTCGGGCCAGGTCTTCTCGTCCAGCTCGTGGCACTGGGCGCACCACTCGGCGTAGGTGTCCACGAGCACCACCTTGCCTTCGACCTTGGCCCTGGCCAGCGCCTGCTCATAGTCCTGCTCGATCCAGAGGGAGGTCTTGGCGGATTCCGCCGCGGCGTCGCCCCGGGGCAGCAGCTGCAGATTCTGGGACAGCTCCACGGCGCGGATGCCCAGGAGCACGCCCAGGGCGAGGCTCAGGATGCCCAGGGCCTTGGCGAGGCCACCCAGCAGGGTCTCCGTGGCGCGGAAAGCGCCGAGCACCACCGCCGCGGTGAAGGTGACGAGCATCCACATCGCCGGGTTCATCCAAGGCTCCACGACCAGGCGCACGTTCCAGGCGGCGAAGCCCAGCACGATGAGGCCCATGCCCTGCTTGAAGCGGTCCAGCCAATCGCCGCTCTTGGGCAGCGCGGCGCTGAAGGTGCCCACGGCGATGAAGAGCACGCCCATGCCCAGGGCGAAGGTGAAGAGCTGGGCGGCGCCCAGCACCACGTCGCCCTTCTGGGCGATGTTCAGGAGCACCGTGCCGATGACGGGGCCCACGCAAGGGGCGGAGATGGGTCCCATGACGAGGCCCATGACGAAGGCGCCGCCGTAGCCCTTGCGGGGGCCATCGCCCTGCAGCTTGGCCTGGAGGCCCTGGGGCAGGCGGATCTCGAAGGCGCCGAAGAGGGAGAGGGCGAAGGCGCCGAAGAGGAGGGACACGGGGATGAGGAAGGCGGGCTTCTGGGCCATGGAGCCCGCGGCGGCCCCGCTCTTGGCAGCCACGACGCCGAGCACCGTGTAGGTCACGGCCATGCCCAGCACCAGGGCCATGGAGAGCGCGAAGCCCTTGGCCTTGCCCGAGCCCTTGGCGCCGATGATGGCCATGGTGATGGGGATCATCGGGAACACGCAGGGCGTGAGGCTGGCGCCGAGGCCCGCGAGGAAGACGACGAAGAATCCGAAGAGGAGGCCCTGCGAATCCGGGGTGGGAGCGGCCTTGGGCGCCAGGTTGGCGGGGATCGGCTGGGCCTCCTTCGGCAGCGGGGCGGGGGTGGGTTCCGCCGCCCTCGACGCCTCCACGGCCTTGGGCGCCTCGACCGCCTTGACGCCGGGGATGTCCGCCGCCTTCACCTTCAGGGTCTGCACCGTGGGCGGGTAGCAGACGCCGCCGATGCCCTCCGTGCAGGGCTGGTAGGTGACCTTGAGGGTGACCTCGCCCGCGAGGCCCTCGCCCTTCAGGGGGATGCGCACGGGGCCGTGCCAGATGTCGTCCTCCAGCTCGTCCTTGGCATTGCCAGCGGGCAAGGGGCCGGCCACGAGCTTGCCCGGGCCGCCGTCCTTCTCCACCTTCATGAAGGCGGCTTTGAGGTGGGCGCCCTCGGGGGCGGTGGCGACGACGGCGCCCTTCTCAATACGGACGGTGACGCTCTTCAGGGGATCGAAGCCACCCTGGGCGAGGGCGGCAACGGCGAAGGCCCACACGGCCAGCCAGGCTTTGAGACGATGCATGGGCACTCCAGGGACTTTCCATTCTGCCAGGGCGGGCCCGGCCTTTCAGGGATGGGATGCCTGGGGCCACCCCACCGTTCCCGGCTGGGGTGAACCGTTTTCCCCATCCGGCAACGGCCCAGCCCGAATCGCGTTCCGCAGGGATTCCCGTTGAACCATAGTTAATGGATGCCCCTGGATCTCCCCTGGACCCCCGCCCTCATCGCCCGGCTCGAAGCGGCCTTCGCCGCGGAGCCTTTCACCCGCGACAGCGCCCATGACCTGGCGCACATCCTCCGGGTGGCGGCCCTGGCCCGGGAGATCGCCGAAGCGGAAGGGGCCGACGTGGACACCTGCGTGGCCGGGGCCCTGCTCCACGACCTGGTCTACCGGCCCAAGAACCACCCCGAGAGCAGCCAGACGGCGGCCATGGCGGCGGAGCTCGTGCCCCGCTGGTGCCGGGAGACGCCGGGCCTGGAGCGCCGCGCCGAGGCCGTGGCCCACGCCGTGGAGGCCCACAGCTGGAGCGGCGGCGGCGCCCCCGACACCTTGGAGGCCAAGGTGGTGCAGGATGCGGACCGCCTGGAGGCCATCGGCGCCATCGGCATCGCCCGGGTCTTCGCCACGGGCGGCAGTTTCGGGTCGCGCCTGTGGCACCCATCGGATCCCTGGGCGGAAGATCGGGAGTGGGATGACAAGGCCTACACCCTGGATCACTTCTTCCGAAAGCTGCTGAAGCTGGCGGACGGCATGCAGACGGCCACGGGCCGGCGCCTGGCCCAGGCGCGGCAGCGCGTGCTGCTGGACTACCTGGCCGCCCTGCGCCGGGAACTGGAAGGCGGAGCGCGCTAAACTCGGGGGATGGCCTTCGAGCTCCGCCACCACCGCCGCTTCGTCGCGGACCACTACCACGACCTGCCGGGCTTCCAGGAGGATCGCCACGGGCACAACTGGGAGGTGGAGGCCGGCGCCCGCCTGACGGAGGAGGCCCAGGAGGGCGCCTTCGTCGCGGCGCTGGAGGCCTGGGTGCGGGGCATCGACTACACCCTGCTCAATGACCAGGCCTGGTTGGCGGGGCGCAACCCCACCGCCGAACTGCTGGCCCAGTGGGCGGCGGAGCACCTGCAGGCCGCGGGTTTCCAGGTGACCACGGTTAAAGTGCGCGAGAAGGCGAATTACTGGGCGCTGTGCCGGCCCGCTCCTAGTTCAGCCCCTTGATGTCGCCCGGTTGGGCGGTGTAGCGGCCGCCGAGCTTCTCGACCCGAATGCGGTAGCGCTTCCCCACCGCGAGCTTCGCCTTGGCGGAGCCAGGGATCCGGAAGGCCAGGGTCGGCTCGGTGAAGTCCCCGGACTCCACCAGGGCCACGGTGAGCGTGGCGATCCATTGGTCGCGGCCCTCCTTGGGCGGGACGGGCCGGAGCTGGGTGACCTTCCCGACGACGGTGAGCTGGGGGATGGCCGACTGGGGGGCGGCGGCAAGGCCCTGAAGGAGGAGGATGGCGATCCGTGCCCGCGTGCCCATGGGGCCTCCTATCGCATCCGTGCCAGGCGCTGCAGCAACGCTTCCATCCGCGGCCGGCTCACGCTGAGTGCGGCGCCATCCTGCATCACGGCCTCCCCGGCGCGGCCCGGGGGATTGTGGACCTCCACGAGGTAGTCCAGGTTCACGAGGCTGCTGCGGTGGATGCGCACGAAGGTGTCCCCCAGCAGCTGCTCCAGTTCGTCCAGGGGCTTGTCCAGGGGCACCTTGCCGCGGGCCGTGTGGGCGTAGACCTGGCGGAGGTCCGTGGTGAGGTAGAGCACCTCGGACCAGCGGAAGACCAGGATGCGATCGCGGATGGCCACGGTGAAACGCTCGGGTCCCGTGGCGTGGCTGAGCCCCTTCACGGCGGCGAGCAGGGCGCCGGGATCTGCGGCGGCGCGACGGGCGCGGATGCGCTCCAGCGTCGCCTTCACGCGGGCGGGGGAGGGGGGCTTCACCAGGTAGTCGCAGGCGGCCCAATCAAAGGCCTTGCGGGCCTGATCTTCCAGGCTGGTGACGAAGACGATGTCGGGGATGGGCAGACCCGTGTCGCGCACCCGCTCCAGGAAGGGGAAGGCGCCTTCGGGCGGGAACACGATGTCGAGGAAGAGCACGTGCACGGGCTCCAGCATCAGCCGGTGGAAGGCCTCCATGCCGTCGGCGGCCTCCCAGGCTTTCACGGCGTCGGGCGCGAGGGTGGCCAGCATGCGCGTGAGCATGAGCCGCGCCATGGGCTCGTCTTCCACCACGGCGTAGCGGAAGGCGGCGGGCGGAGGTGCGCCTGGGGAGCTCACGCCTCCAGGCTACCCAGAAGTCCCCGGGCGCGGTCCAGCAAGGCCACGAGGCCGCCGAGGCCCTCGGGCTGGGGGCCGGCCTGGGGATCCGGCAGGTCCGCCTCGGCCAGGGCGCGGTCCAGGATGTGGCGCGCCTGGGCCGCGGCTTGGCGCAGGGCCTGGGCTTGGGTGCAGTTCCGGTTCCGGTCCTTGCCCGATCCTGGGCAGAAGGGCTGGAAACTCACGAGGAACGTCTCGGTGGAGGCCCCGGGCTTCAGGCCGAGGTGGATGTCCCAGCGGCCGGGGCGCAGATCGGGTACGGGTAGGTCCACCTGGAAGCTGAGGCTGCCCCGGCGGCGCACCAGGTCCAGGGCGCGTTCCAGCAGGCCCTGGGCCTGGGCGAGGCTGGCCTCGTCGGGGAAGATGGCGCGGAAGACCTCGGTGAGGGTCCACGTGGGCCCCGGCGCCAGGCCCGTCACCCAGCCCGTCTGCTCCACGGCCTTGGGGCTCGCGAAGATGATCTCCCCCTGCTCTCGGAAGAGCATGTAGGCGGGGTATCGGGGCACGGAGGTGTGCATGGGTGGCGGTCGGGTTGGGAAGGGATCCGGAGTCCCCAAGGTGGGGGCAGGCGGACCCCGTCCCAAGGGCAAACGGACGAACCGCCCGGCCGGGAAGACGAACCTGTCAGCCCACGGGACCAATGGGTAAGGCCCGCGGGGACGCGCCTGAACCGCTTACACTGAGGGTGCCATGCCCAGCTCCCAGCCCCCCCGCCGCCCCGGGTCGACCTTGCCCCTGCTTGCAGCCCTGGGCCTGCTCGGGGCGCTGGGCTGCGATCGCAAGGCCGAGGCCCCACCCGCCGTGCAGGCCCAGCAGGAGGCGCCCGCGCTGACGCCGTGGACCTGGCACGGCCTGGGCAACCTCGTGGTGGTGGAAGGCGAGGTCCCCGGCGAGTGCGACCTCATCCTCGAAGGGCGGTCCATCCGCCATACCCGGGCCGCGGAGCTGGGTCCCGTGCGTTGGGAGCTGCTGCGCCCGCCCCAGGGCGAGGTGGCCACCCTCAAGGACGGTCAGGGGCACCTGCTCGCCACCTTCACCTTCAAGGGGGATGGGGAGGCACCGCCCGAGAAGCCCCGCCTCCTGGCCAAGGCCAAGCCCGCACCCCGGCCGACTCCGCCTTCCACGCCGAAGCCCACGCCCCGACCTTCGGCCCCTCCGGCCCCGATCCCCGCCCCGGAGCCCGTCCGCATCGCCGCGGCCACGCTGCCCAAGGTGGGCGCCCGCAAGGCCGAGGCCGCGCCCCTGGCCCTCGTCCCCGCGCAACCCCGGGCCCCCGAGCCCGAAGCCGCCCGACCGGTTCCCCCGCCCGCGCGGGTGGCGCCTCCCGTCGCCGGCACCTGGCCCGGCGTGGGCGAGGCCCTGAACCTCACCCACGGGGATCGCACCCAGCGGCGCCTCCTGCTCAGCTTCGACGGCGGCTCCAACAACGAAGGCGCCGCGGAGATCCTCGATGTGCTCAAGGCCCGGGGCATCCGCACCACGCTCTTCCTCACGGGCACCTTCATCCGCAAGTTCCCCGCCCTGGTGCGCCGCATGGCCGCGGAAGGGCATGAGCTGGGCAACCACACCACCCACCATCCCCACTTCGCCCCCAACATGAAGCGGGATCCCCAGTGGACCCGGGAGAAGGTCCAGGAAGAACTCCTGAGCGCCGACCGGGCCCTCGTGGAGCTGCTGGGCCGCCCCATGGACCCCGTGTGGCGGGCCCCCTACGGCGAGCACACGGCGGAGATCCGCCGCTGGGCGGAGGAGCTGGGGTACCGCCACGTGGGCTGGAGCGAGGGCGCGGACTCCCTGGACTGGGCCACGCCGAAGGAGCGCAAGCTCTACCGCAGCGGCGACGCGATCCTCCAGCGCCTTCAGGCGCGGCTGCAGAAGGATGGCGGCGGCCTCATCGTGCTCATGCACCTGGGCTCCGAGCGGGACGAGCGGGATCGCCCCGCCGCGAAGCTGGGCGCCTTCCTGGATCAGGCCCGGGCCGGCGGCTGGACCTTCGTCACCGCCGGCGAGCTGATCCAGGGCATGGGCAAGCCCGCCTGGGACCGCAATCCCCGGTTGGCCCTCCTGCAGCGCGGGGGGAGTGCCGGAGCGCGGTGAGAAGGGGCCGGAGCCCGCTACACTTGAGCCAGCATCATGGCCGTCCTCCGCTCCGAATCCACGCCAAGCGCTCCTGCGGGGGGCGGGTTCGCCGCGCACGTGCTGCGGGGGGTGCTGGGGCTCTTCGCGGTGCTGCTTCTGCTCTCGCTCCTGAGCTACCACCCCACGGATCCCCACCTCTTCAGCTCCGGCCAGGTGTCGGGCGGGGTGCACAACTGGTGCGGTTCCGTGGGCGCCACCTTCGCGGGGCTGCTGCAGATGGCCTTCGGCGTGGGTGGCTACCTCGTGGCCTTCTATGCGGGCTGGGAGGCCTGGCCGCGGGACGATCGCAAGTGGCCGGGCCGCGTGGCCTGGCTGGCCCTGCTCCTCGCGGCCGGCGCCATCCTGGGGTGGTGTGGCTCCCGCAACTACGTGGTGGATCCCACGCAGTCCCCCATGGTGCTCCGCTGGGGTGGCTGGTGGGGCAGCGTGCTCTTCCCGCCCCTGCGCGCCAGCCTGGGCCCCGTGGGCCTGCCCCTGGTGCTGCTGCCCCTCGTGGGCCTCGCCTCCCTGGTGCTGGCCCCGGTGCTCACGGAGGCCTTCGGCCGCCTGCTGGCCCGCTTCTTCGGCGACCGCGTGTGGCCCCTGCTGAAGCCCATGCCCTCGAAGGTGGCCGAGGCCGGCCTCAAGGGCTTCGTGGGCATGGTGCGCCGGCCCTTCCTGGGGTGGGGCTCCAAGGCCGCGGATGTGCCCGACCTCGATGCCGCGGATGCCCGCAGCCTCTCGGACCTGGATCTCATGGAGCGCCAGCGGGAGTCCCTCCTGAAGGCGGAGATGGAGGCGGTGGCCCTGCGCAAGGCGGGCGCGGTGCTGCGCCCCGAGGAGGTGCTCCCCACCATCCACTCCATGCGCCTGGATACCGGGGCCCTGCTGGACCTGAAGCCCCTGGACGGAGCACCCGAAGCCCCGGCGCCCGTGAAGGACGGGTTCCTGAGCCCCATCCTCGCCGCGGCCCCGCCCCCTCCGCCGCCCAAGCCCACGGTGGTGGAACCGAAGGTGGAGAAGGATCGCTTCGGCCGGGAATTCGTGCAGCAACCGCTCCCCCTCATGGAGCCCACCCCGGCGAAGCCCCTGCCGTCCATGCCCCTGCCTCCGGTGCCCCCGGCGCGGGAGCCCCGGGCAGCGGCGCCCGCGGCCATGGCGGAGCAGGTGCCTTCTTCCCACTTGGATCGCGATCAGCTGCCTCCGCGCCGTCTCTTCGACCCCCCGGCGGAGCATGGCCGGCAGGACCCCGCCCTCATCGAGCAGCACAAGGAAGCCATCCTCGCCAAGCTGGCGGAGTTCAAGATCAAGGGCGTGATCACCGGCGCCCAGCCGGGCCCCGTGGTCACCGTGTACGAGTTCCAGCCGGATGCGGGCATCCCGCTCTCACGCATCCTCGGCATGGAGGAGGATCTCGCCCTCGCCCTGCACGCGGAAGCGGTGCGCATGGATCGAATCCCCGGCCGCAACACCGTGGGCATCGAGATCCCGAGCCCCAAGCGTGAGGTCATCAGCTTCCGCGAGGTCATCGACGCACCCGCGTTCCGGGAGCCCTCCACCGGGTTGCTGACCCTGGCCCTGGGCAAGGACATGGCGGGCCATCCCGTCACCGTGGACCTGGCCAAGATGCCCCACCTGCTCATCGGCGGCAGCACGGGCAGCGGCAAGAGCGTGGGCGTGAACGCCATGATCTGCTCCATCCTCCTGCGGGCCCTGCCCAGCGAGGCCAAGCTCATCCTCATCGATCCGAAGATGGTGGAGATGGGGGTCTACGAGGAGATCCCGCACCTCTGGGCCCCCGTGGTCACGGACATGAAGGAGGCCGGCCGCGTGCTCAAGTGGGTGGTGGCCCAGATGGAGGACCGCTACCGCCGCCTCGCGCTCATGAGCGTGCGCAACCTCGAGCAGTTCAACGACAAGATCCGGGAAGCGGGGGGCCGCATCGACCTCTCGGGCCGCACGCCCAATCCCCGCTGGCCCGAACGCCCCAACGAACTGGAGGCGCTGCCCTACGTCGTCGTCGTCATCGACGAGCTGGCGGATCTCATGATGGTGGCCCGGGCGGAAGTCGAGGAGAGCATCGCCCGCATCGCCCAGAAGGCCCGCGCCGTGGGCATCCACCTGGTGCTCGCCACCCAGCGGCCCAGCGTCGACATCATCACGGGCGTCATCAAGGCGAACCTCCCGAGCCGTCTCAGCTACCGCGTGAACACGAAGATCGATAGCCGCACCATCCTGGACGGCGGCGGCGGCGAGCAGCTGCTGGGCAAGGGCGATGCCCTCTTCCTGGCCCCCGGCGCCGCGCGGCCCCGCCGCATCCACGCGCCCTTCCTCACCGAAGGCGAGACCCTCCGCCTTGTGGAGTGGCTGAAGGAGCGGGGCAAGCCCGACTATAACCAGGCCCTC
>DATFAX010000033.1:0-39060 GCA_035254125.1 Holophagaceae bacterium
GCGGCGGCCGTGCCCGATGCTCCGGGCGCAGGCGATGGCGGCCTGCTCCACGACGCGGAGGAACTCGAGGGAGAGGGTGGCTTCCATGAAGGCTCCTGGCGATCGGCCCCTACGCGCGGTCGGCGGCCCCGGGGCCTGGAAAGTCCAAGCTGCCCACCCTCCAGACTACCTTCAGAGAGCTTCCTCTGAAAGTCGGGATCCGAACTTAGACCAGCCGGCCCGTGCTCTGGCGGATCCAGTCCAGGAAGGCCTCGGAGCCGGCCTCCACCTGGAACATGAGGATCTCGGGGACCTCGTAGGTGTGCAGGTCCGTGATCACTTCGCTCACCCGACCGAAGAGCTCGCTTTGGGTCTTGATGATGAGCATGACCTCTTCATCGAGGTGGGTCTCGCCCTTGAAGTAGTAGTAGCTCTTGATGCCCGGGAGAATGTTCACGCAGGCTGCGAAGCCCTGGTCCACCAGGGCCGCGGCGATGGTGAGGGCGGTCTCCTCGCTGCCGCAGGTGGTCAGGACGGTGCACACATCAGACATCGAGGGGCTCCCCGCGCGAGGACCCCAGTGTTGCACACCGATGACCAATTGGAAATGGGACGGACAGACCCCAGGCCGGAGATGCGGTCGGTCTAAAAGGATTGGTGAAGCAAGGATACCAGGGGATGCAAGGGATTTTGGGGTAGGAAAAAAATGGGAAGGTGCACAGAGTGGACGGCGATTCGGGAAGGTCAGCGCTTTCCTGGAGCCCCCGCAGGCCTTCGGCTGCTGGAGGATATTTGGGTCTTGGGGCCCGATGTCGGAGTTCGCCGACGGTGCCGCCGAACCCCACGATCTGGGATTCGAACCGCGCCCTGCTGCGCAGGTCGCCGGTCCGGCTCCCGGGCCTCCCCTGGAGGTCCTCCGCCGTCCCACTCGGAGGTTCGAATCCTCTCGCGGGCCCGCTCGACATGGAACGCGGGAGCCGTGGTGACGGCTCCCGCGTTCACAGTGGGAATTGGTCGGGGCGAGAGGATTCGAACCTCCGACCTCTCGGTCCCGAACCGAGCGCTCTACCAGGCTGAGCCACGCCCCGAAAGGACTGAGCATAACGTGGCGGGGGCACGGCGTCCACCGGCTTCCCCCGGGGAACTCAGGAGCGGCGATGCCGGCGGCCGGCGCCCTGGAGTCGGTCGACCAGGGCCCCGAAGGTCAGGGGGGCCTGGGGCTCGGGTTTCGGGATGGGGTCGGGGGGATCGCAGGGCAGTATCTGGACCGCGGTAGCTCGGAGGCGGAGCGCCTCCAGCAGGCGGGCCTGGACCTGGGGCCAGACCGTCTCGGCAGCCTGGCGCAGGCTGCCGATCATGGCGACATCCCAGCAGCCGATGGTGAGCACGCCGCGACGGAAGGAGAGCATCCGGGTCCGGTCCGCGAGGTGGGGACCCACGATGAAGTCCCAGGCCCGGCGCAGCCGGGCTTCGGCCTCCGCGGTGCGGGCGTCGGGACCGAGGCCAGCGGCCTGCCCGGAGAGGGGCCGGAGGCCGGCGCGGGGCTTCATCGGCGCTTCTTCAGGCGGGGCGGGGCGAGGGGGGCGCAGGCCCGCTGGCCATTGAGGAGCACGGGGCTCGCGAGGGTGGGCACCATGCGGCCGCTCTCCTCGTCCAGGAGCGGCTGGATGAGGTGGTGCAACTCCCCGGCCTTGCGGAAGAGGACATCGTCCACCGTGCGCACGCGGCTGGCGGGGATGGCGTTCTCGTCGCAGAAGGCCACCACCTCGTCGGCACCCAGCGGGGCGAAGCGCGTTTCGATTTCCCCCACGAGCTGGACCCGGTCCTCCACCCGGCCCCGATTGCGGCGCCAGGTCGGGTGGGCTTCCAGATCCAGCCCCAGCCAGAGGGCGAGGATCTCGAACTGCTTGTCGGAGCCCACGCCGATGGCGACTTCGCCGTCTCGGCAGGGGAAGGTCTGGTAGGGCACGATCTGGGGGTGCCCATTGCCATAGCGGGCCGGACGCTCGCCCGTCATGAGGGTGCTGGCGGCCACGTTCACGAGGCCCGACATGGCGGCCTCCATGAGCGGGACTTCCACGTGGAGAGGCTCCCCGGTGCGCTCCCGGTGCAGGAGGGCGGCCTGGATGCCATTGGCCAGGTAGAGGCCCGCAAGCACGTCCACGAGGGCCACCCCCACCTTCATGGGGCGCCCCTGCTCCTCGCCCGTGATGCTCATCCAGCCGCTCTCGGCCTGAAGGATGAAGTCGTAGCCCGCCCGGCGGGAGGCCTTCACGTCGGAGGCGAAGCCCCGCACGGAGGCCACGATCAGCTTGGGATAAATGCGGTGGAGGCGCTCCCATGTGAGGCCCATGCGGTCGGCGCTGTCGGGCAGGAAGTTCTCCACGACCACGTCGGCCTCCACCAGCAGCTCCTCCAGGCGCTGTTTGCCCTCGGGGGTGTGGAGGTCGATGGACTCATTGCGCTTGCCCCTGTTCGCGGCCCGGAAATAGGCGCTTTCCCCGGCATCCCCTTCCTCGAAGGGAGGGCCCCAGCCGCGGGTGGGGTCGCCATCCGGGGGTTCCAGCTTCAGCACTTCGGCCCCGAAATCCGCCAGGAGCTGGGTACCGAAGGGGCCCGCCAGGATGCGGGAGAGGTCGACAATTTTCAGTTTCCGGAGAGGCTCGGCGGGCATGGGTCCATTGTATCGACAAGGTTTGAGTGCGGCTTTGGACAAGCCGATCGGATTCCCATGGTGCTCAAATCCCTCTTCGGTGGGGCCCAGCCCGAGCGGGAACCTTCCCTCAGGGATCGGGAGCAGGTCCTCGCCTGGCTGGAGGAGCTGGCCCGGGTGCGCACGCCCCTCGCCCTCCGGCTCAAGGAGGACGACCCGTTCGGAAGCACTGTGAAGGTGGAGCTGGTGAGCGAGGAGAAGGAGACCTTCACCCTCAGCTTCCTGCATCAGCCGCCGGGGGACTGGCGGCCCGGCCAGGTGGTGCACCTGAGCTTCCCCCTGGACGGCCAGCGCTTCCGCACCACGGTAAAATTCCAGGGCCTCGGTGGCTACCTCCAGCGGGAATTCAAGCTGCCGGATGCCATTTACCATGCAGAGCGGCGGGGCCTCATGCGCACCCGCTTCTCCAAGCGGGAGCGGCCCACGGTGGCGGTCCTGGAGGAGCTTTTCCAGGGGCTGGGCCTCTCGGGCCCCATCCTGAACCTCTCCATGGGGGGGCTCGCCTTCCGCGTGGACCGGGCCATGGACATCAAGCACGATCGTCGGATCTCGGTGAAGGGGGACCTGCTGGGGGCCGGCCGGCAAGTCGCCCTCATCCGCATCCAGGACCTGCCCCACACCCCCACCCTGGAATGCGGCGCCACCATCGCCCATTTCAACGCCGTGCCCGAAGGGGTGGTGGCCGGGCTCATTTTCGAGGGCATGGGCAGCTTGGAGATGCAGTACATCGCCAAACTCCTGTCCCAGCGCCTGCCCACCTTCGGTCGGGGGTTCCCTCGAAAGCGCCGCCGCGGGGAGCGGGAGGCGGGTTTCGAAGTGGAGACGGAACCGGAAGCGGAGATCCCGGCCTTCGAGGAACCCGCCCCTCCCAGCGAGGCGGAGGAGGCCCTGAGCGATCGGGAACTCCTGGAGATCCGCGTGGCCATGAAGGCCCCGGACCGCCTGACCCAGCTCCGCAAGCGCACCCGCCAGATCCTGGTGGTCCACCCCGACGAGCTGGACCGGGCCATCCTCGTGTCCACGCTGCAAGTGGACGGCTACCGAGGCCTCCACGAGGCACGGAGCCTGGTGCAGGCCCTGGACATCGCCCGGCACCACAACCTGCATGCCCTGGTCGTGGGGCACCATGTGGGTCCCCACGAGGGCCTGGATGTGGTCGCGAAATTGAAGGAGGCCTTCAAGGGGGAAGTCCTCCCGGCCGTGGTGGTCACCGAGGGGGATGACGTCAAGGCCAAATTGGCCTTGAAGGGGGGACGGGTGGAGGGGCTCGTGCCCTACCCCGTGGACTATGACGGAATCCTCAAGCCCCTCCTGGAGAAATTACTCGCGCTTAGCTGATTCGCTGGGCGCCGCTAGAATGGCTCTTTCTCCCGGTTCTGGGAGCTGGAGTCCCCGTTGGAGCAGGTGCTTGATCTCATCGCCCGTGAACTGAAGCTGCCGAAGGCCGGCGTCGCCGCCATCGTGGCGCTGCTCCAGGAGGGCAACACCGTCCCGTTCATCGCCCGGTACCGCAAGGAGGTCACCGGCAGCCTCGACGAAGTGGCCATCCGCGCCGTGGAGGACCGCCACACCTACTTCACCGAGCTTCTGCAGCGTCGGGAGACGGTGCTGAAGTCCATCGAGGAGCAGGGCAAGCTCACCCCTGAGCTCAAGGCCAAGATCCAGGGCACCTGGGTGAAGGCCGAGCTGGAGGACCTCTACCTCCCCTACAAGCCCAAGAAGCGCACCAAGGCCACCATTGCCAAGGAGCGGGGGCTGGAGCCCCTTCTGGAGGCCCTGCTGGCCGACGAGACGGGTGCCGATCCGCTGATGCTCGCCGCCGCCTACGTGAAGGAGGGCGAGGAGGGCCTCGCCGCTCCCAGCGAGTGCGTGGAGGGCGCGGGCCACATCCTGGCCGAGCGCATCGCCGAGGACGCCGATGTGCGCCAGTGGCTGCGCGCCGAATTCCACGACCATGGGGTGCTCGTCTCCACCCTGCGGGAGGAGAAGAAGGACTCCAAAGACGCTCTCAAGTTCAAGAGCTACTTCGAGTTCAGCGAGCCCATCCGGAAGATCCCCAGCCACCGCCTCCTGGCCCTGCGCCGCGGCGAGAAGGAGGACTTACTCATCGTGAAGCTGCAGACGGAGCGTGAGAAGCTCCTGCCCCAGATCGTGCAGAAGGTGAAGACCCACCCCGCCAGCGGCTACCGCCGCTTCCTGCATGCGGTGGCCGAGGACGCCTTCGACCGCCTGCTGGCGCCTTCCATCGAAGTGGAAGTGCGCATGGAAGCCAAGAAGAAGGCCGATGCCGAGGCCATCAAGGTCTTCCAGTCCAACCTCGATCATCTGCTGCTGGCGCCTCCCGCCGGCCAGCGCTGCACCCTGGGCATCGACCCCGGCATCCGCACGGGCTGCAAGCTGGCCGTGCTGAACCGCCTGGGCCAGTTCGTCCACACGGAGACCGTGTACCCCCTCGAGCCCAAGCGCGATGTGGAGGGCACCAAGGCCGCTCTGGAGCGGCTCTTCGGTCAGTTCCCCATCGAGGCCGTGGCCATCGGCAACGGCACCGGCGGACGCGAGACCGAGCTGCTCGTGAAGGAGTGGCTGCGGGAGACCGGCCGGGGTGCCGTCATCTGCATCGCCGTGAGCGAAGCGGGGGCATCCGTGTACAGTGCCTCCGATGTGGCCCGCGAGGAATTTCCCGACCAGGACGTCACTGTGCGTGGCGCCATCAGCATCGCCCGCCGCTTCCAGGATCCCCTGGCCGAGCTCGTGAAGGTGGATCCCAAGTCCATCGGCGTGGGCCAGTACCAGCACGACGTGCACCAGGGCTCCCTCAAGAAGGGCCTGGATGACGTGGTGGAGAGCTGCGTGAACCGCGTGGGCGTGGACCTCAACACGGCCTCCTACAAGCTCCTGGCCTACGTGGCGGGTGTGGGCGAGAGCCTCGCCAAGAACATCGTGCAGCACCGCTTCGAGCACGGCGCCTTCAAGCGCCGTGAGCAGCTGCTCGAGGTGAGCCGTTTCGGGGAGAAGGCCTTCCTCCAGTCCGCCGGCTTCCTCCGCATCCGCGAGGGCGAGAACCCTCTGGATTCCTCCGCCGTGCACCCCGAAGCCTATCCCGTGGTGCAGCGCATCAGCCAGGCCACGGGCCTCGCGGTGCCCCAGCTCATCGGCAATGACGCGGTGTTGGGAGGCTTGGACCCCAAGCAGTTCACAGATGAGAAGTTCGGCGTGGAGACGGTGAAGGACATCATCGCCGAGCTCCAGAAGCCCGGCCGGGATCCCCGCGAGTCCTTCGTGGCCGTGCAGTTCCGCGACGACGTGAACAAGCCCGAGGACCTTCAGGAGGGCATGGAGCTCCAGGGCATCGTCACCAACGTGACGGCCTTCGGCGCCTTCGTGGATATCGGCGTCCACCAGGACGGGCTCGTCCACCTCAGCGAGATCAGCCACACCTTCATCAAGGAACCCGCCGCCGTGCTGAGCGTGGGGCAGGTGGTGAAGGTGAAGGTCATGGGCGTGGACCTCGTGACCAAGCGCATCGCCCTTTCCATCAAGGCCCTGCTGCCCGCGCCGGCGGGCGCCCAGCGCCCCCGGCCGGAGCACCGCGGCGAGCGGCCGGAGCGCCGTCCGGAGGCCCCCCGGGGTCCCCGGCCGGAAGCCCGCGGCCCCCGGCCCGACGGCCCGCGCGGTCCTCGTCCCGATGACCGACGGCCTAAGACCGACGACCGCCGGGGTCCCCGTCCGGAGCGCCCCCACCAGGGGGGTGGCACCTTCGGGCCCAAGGCTGAACCCGCCAAGAGCGGTGCCTCCCTGGGCGACCTGATGGCCAAGTTTGGCAAGGGCCCCAAGTGATGCGCCGGCTGGCACCCCTGGGCCTGTTGCTCCTCCTCGGCGCCTGCAAGTTCAAGCGCCAGGAGGCCCCGGCCATCTACGCCCCCTTCGAGGAGGGGCTCACCCTCGGGTACGAGGATCCGAGCCTGACCACGCCGGAGGAACAGCGGGCCACCCGCTTCCAGGTGCGTGTGTCCCAGGGCCTCCTGGATCCCGATAAACCGGGCCTCCTGAAACTGACCCAATCCAGCCTCACCACGGCGCCCTTCACCTACATGGTGCGGGTGGATGATGGGTCGTTGGAACTCCTCAAGGAGGATGGCACCACCAATGCCTGGGTGTTCCCCAAGGGGTTCCCGGACCGCGTGGCGCAGTGGCGCGACGAGGCCCGCCAGCTGGAGTACCGCGTGATCGGGCCGGCGGCCTGGGACAACCCCGCAGGGGTGAAGGGCGTCCATGACCCCGTGGGGATCTGGGTGGAGGCCGACGGCCCCGGCGGCAAGCGGCGCAGCCTGTTCCTGAGGGGGCTCGGGGAGGTGGAGGGTCAGGTCCTTCGTGGGCATGACTGGGTGACGGTCCGCCGCCTCGTGGACCGTGCCTTCACCGATGATCACCTCGCAACGAAGTGAGCGGTCATCCGGGGCGCTTCGCCCCGGGAGGCCCTTCATGGTTTGATGGCCTAGGCATTCCGGAGTCTGCGTGACCAAGAAGATCGATGAGCGCGAGCTGCCCCCGGGGGTCCGCAAGGGGTTCCTGCGGGACAACCTGGAGGTCATCCTCTTCGCCATGGTGGTGGTCTTCTTCATGAAGACCTTCGTGGCCCAGAACTTCACCATCCCCTCGGCCAGCATGCGCAACTCGCTGATGATCGGGGACCACCTGCTGGCCAACAAGTTCATCTTCGCCACCCCCCAGTGGCAGTGGGAGGCCACCCTCTTCCCCATGCGCAAGGTGGAGCGCGGCGACATCATCGTCTTCCGCTGGCCCTACGACCGCGATCAGGATTGGGTGAAGCGATGCGCGGCCCTCCCCGGTGACACGCTGGAGCTCCGGAACCGCCATCTCTACATCAACGGCAAGCTGGTGACGGGCGATTTCGAGCATCACTTCGGCAACATCCGGGAAGTGGGTCCCACCCCGGGCCCCTGGCCCATCGGCAGGGACATGGGCGAGATCGTCCACCCCACCGGGCTGTGGCGCTTCGCGGATCCCGAGGTGGTGGCGCTGCCCAAGCAGGGACGCACGGACCTCACGGAGGATGGCTCCTTCATGGACAACCTGGGGCCCATCGTGGTGCCGCCCGGCCATGTCTTCGCCATGGGCGACAACCGCGAGAACAGCGCGGACAGCCGCTATTGGGGGTTCCTGCCCATGGATCACCTGCGGGGCCGCCCCTTTATGGTGTGGTGGAGCTACCGGGAAGGCGGGGACGACAACGAGAAGGCCAACGTCCCCAATGGGCCCGGTGACGTGCTCGCCAATTACGTGGACGCCGCCCGTTACTTCCTCGTGCGGACCCGCTGGGAGCGCACGGGGCTCATCCCCAGGTAGCGACCATGATCCCTCGGCGTCCTTCGGTCCGTGTCGCCGCGCTGGTGGCCCTGCTCCTTCCGGCGCAGGCCTTGGCCTGGGGCGAGAAGGGCCACCGCATCGTCAACACCCGGGCGCTGACCGCCCTTCCGCCGGAGCTCCGGGCCTGGTACGCCGGTCGGGAGGAGCGGATCCGCGAGGGGGCCGTGGAGCCGGATCAATGGCGGTCCCACGACCGGAAGGAAGGCCCCCGGCACTACCTGAATATCGAGCTATACGGAGGGGAAGCGGAGATCCCCCACGAGCAGGAGGCGGCCCTGGCCAAGGTCGGAGGCGCCACCTTCCAGAAGGCGGGCTTCGTGCCCTGGGTCATCCAGGACCGCTATCGGGAGCTGGTGGAAGCCTTCCGCCTCGGCGATGGGGCCAAGGTCGCCGACGTGAGCGCCTGGTTGGGGCACTACGTGGCCGACATCCATGTGCCGCTCCACGCGACCACGAATCATGACGGTCAGCTCTCGGATCAACGGGGCCTGCACAGCCGCTGGGAATCCGGCCTCGTGTCGCGGTTCGCGGAGGAGGAGGGGATCAAGCCCCTCGCCGCCACCGTGGAGGATCCGGCCAAGGGACCCTGGCGCTGGATGGGGGAGAGCTTCGCCCTGGTGCCCCAGCTCCTGGAGGACGATCTGGAGGCCTCGCGGGGCGAGTCCCGGGATCCCTCCCAGCGGGGAGCCGGCTATTGGCGGAATTTCTGGGCCCTCGAGGGTCCCGTGGTGGAACGGCGCCTCGGGGAGGCGAGCCAGCGCCTCGCGGGGCTCTGGCTGGCCGCCTGGATCGAGGCCGGGCAACCCCGTCTGAAGGTGGGGGTCAGCGCTCCTTCCAGGTGAGCCAGACCTGCTCTTCGCGGCCCTTGGGGTCCTTGCCCACGTAGTGGAGCTTGAGGGGGCCATGGGCACCGCGCTTGGTCACGCGCACGCCTGCGCCCTCGCCTTCGGTGAGCATCCGCTTCAGGGCCTCGGCACTACCGACCTGGGGGAGGAAGGGCAAGGGCAGGCCCGCCAGGGTGGCGGCGTTGGCGTCCAGCTTCTGGCGGGGGACCTGCACCCGGTAGCCCGAGGTGGCATCCCCCGTGAGGAGCACCAGGCGCTCCCCGAGGCCATGCAGCTCCAGCACCACCTTCCCCGTGGCGGTTTCGATGAGCACGGCCAGGGTGCCCCGGCCTTCGCCTTCGGACCCCAGGTACCCCCAGTCATAAAGGGCACGGAAGGGCGCCGGTGCGGGCTCCTGGAGGGCGGGAGGTGAGAGTGGGGGCAGCATCAGGACCATGGGTGCGATGGAGGGCTGGGAGGTTCACACCGCCTCAGTCCTCCCCCTCCTCCTCGTGGTCCTCCTTCGGCTCAGGTTCCTTGCCTTCGGCCTCCTGCTTGGCCAACCGGACCTTCAGCTCGGCGAGGCGCTTCTCGAGGGTGGCGCGGTCCGGGAAGGGATAGGCCAGGGCACGCTCCCACTGCTCCGCGGCTTCACGGATCTTGCCTTGGGAGAGCAGCACCTCACCCAGGTGCTTGCGCACCTCCGGGCTGTAGGGATTCAGGTTCGCGGCCCGTCGGAGCGTGGCTTCCGCCTCGGTGACCTTGCCCTGCTTGAACTGCACCCAACCCAGGGAGTCGGTGATGCTCGCGTTTTTGGGCTGGGAGGCGGAAGCGGCCTCAATGAGCTGCGCGGCTTCGGAGAGGTCGCCACCCTGCTCAAGGAGGAGGTAGCCCAGGTTGTTCTGCAGCGTGGCATTGCCGGGCTCAAGCTTTTGGGCCTCCCGCAGCACCTGCATCGACTCCTTGGGCCGGCGCAGGTTGTCCAAGGCATTGGCCTGGAGCAGCAGCAGGTCCACGGCCCGGGCCTGGCTCAGCTTGCGCGCTTCCTGGGCGGCTTTGAGGCAAGGCTCCCACTGGTCGAATTCGGCGTGGAGCTGGGCCGTGGCGCTCCATTCGAGGTGCCGGAGCGCCTTTTCGCGGGCGCCCTTGTGGAGGAAGCCCCCACCCAGCACCTTCTCGGGCATGGCCTTGGCTTCCCGGAACAGACCGCCCTCGGGATAGGTCTTCACCCCCTCCTGCAGGGCCGCGTAAGCTTCGTCCCACCGCTTCATCCGGAGGAGGGCCTGCACATGCAGGGAGGCCATCTCCGGCTTAACGGGGGCGGGCAAATGGGCGGTCTTCTCCCAGGCGAGGAAAGCTTCATTCTTTCCCTGCAGCAGCAGGGCCCGGGCGTAGAGGCCGGCCACCTGCCCTTTGAAGAGCTCGGTTTCGCCACTGAGGCCCTCGTCCAGCAGGGTCTTGAGGCGGGCCTCGGCCGCGGCCTCGCGGTCCAGGTGCAGCAGGGCGTAGGCGCGGTTGAAGCCGATGCGGGTGCTGTCCTTCAGGGCTTCGGCGCGGTCCAACGCTTCGAGGCTCTCCTTCCAACGCTGGGCCTGGAGCCGCACGAGGCCTATGTTCTCCCAGAGTCCAGCCTCCTCGGGCAGGTTCCGGGTGAGGCAGAGGAAGGTCTCCTCCGCATGGGCGAGGTAAGAGGCCTCCACCTGATCCCGGGCGAGTTCCTCCAGCAGTCGCAGGATGCGCATGCCATCGGGTCCCGCCAGCTTGCGCTGGCCCAGGGTGAGGACGGCCTCGCGCCGGGCCTCGTAGCGCCCCAGGTTCTTGGCGTGGTAGGCCACGCGCTCCCAGGCCTCCTGGGCGCTGGGCCGGAGGCGCGCGAGGCGGCCCCAGGCCTTGAGGGCGAGGGCTTCATCCTTCTCCTGCTCCGAGAGCTCCGCGAGGCGGTACCAGACCTCAACGTCCATGGGGAGGCGGGCCCCGGCTTTGGCGAGGGTCTCCATGGCCTCCTTGGCCTTGCCCGTGCCCGCCTTGACCCGGTGGTACTGGAGGATGCCCAGGTGGGCGGCGGCTTCGGCGCCTTCGGGGGCCAGGGCCACGGCGCGCTGGGCGGGGGGCAGGGCGGCCTCCAGATCCCCGGAGTCCCGCAGGGCCTCGGAAAGGCGGAGATTGGCTTCGGAGCTGGCGGGTTCCAGGGCGACGACCTTGCGGTAGAGGGCCGCGGCGGCCTTCACGTCCTCGGGGGTGCTCTTCAGCTGCAGGGCGCGGGCCTTCAGGAAGAGGGCGCGCACGTCCTCCACGGGCTGCTGGGCCACGAGGGCCGGCGCAAGGGCGAGGATGAGGATTCGGCGATCAGGCACGAAGACTCCCGGCAAGGCATTCACGGAGAAGACGGGTCGGCTCGGCCCAGGCACCCGGGGGGAGGGGGCGGATCAGCGCGGGGCCATCGGGCCGGGGCAGCACGCACGCGATGGCCTCGCCCAAGCCCTTCTTATCCCGGCGCAGCCAGGGCAGCAGCTCTTCCCACTCGGCCACGCGATCCGCAAGGGGGGCGAGGCGCTCCGCCCAGGATTGCAGGAGCTCCTGCGGGAAGGCCTTGAGGCCCTCCAGGGGGGCGAGCAGGCAGGCGGCCAGCAGCCCGAGCCCCACGGACTCCCCATGAAGCAGCTGGTAGCCCGAGGCGCTCTCGATGGCGTGACCCAGGGTGTGACCCAGATTCAGAAGCCGACGCTCCCCATGCTCCTCGGGGTCCCGGTTCACGACGCCGGATTTGAAGGCCAGGGCCCGCTCGATCCAGGCGGATCGTGGGGCATCCGTGGCCACGAGCTCCTGGGCCCAGGCGAGGTCGTTGAGGAGCACGGCCGTCTTCACCAGCTCCCACCGGCCACTTTCAATCTGCCGGGCGGGCAGGGTGTCGAGGAAGCGGGTGCAGGCCACGAGACGCTCGGGGGAGTGGAAGGCCCCCACAAGGTTCTTGCCCGCTTCGAGATCGCAGGCGGTCTTGCCGCCCAGCCCCGCATCCACCATGGAGAGCAGCGTGGTGGGCCAGCACTGCCATTTGATCCCGCGCATGTAAAGCGAGGCGGCGAGGCCCGCCATGTCGGTGAGCACGCCCCCGCCCACGGCCACCACCGTGGCATCCCGGTGCAAGGGGACTTGCGCCCAGGCTTCCAGCCAGGGCTCCAGGGCGGAGAGGCGCTTGCCGGCCTCGGAGACCTCCACCCACCGGCTTCCGGCCGGTTCGGGGAGGCCCGCCTCCTGCCAGTGCCCGCGCACGGCCTCGTCCCCCACGAGCACCCAGGGCCCTGAGGGCAGGAGATCGGCCGTGGGCCGGTTCAGGACGTGGACTTCCGTGGGGAATCCGCTGGGTAGCGCCAGTCGCATCAGTCGCGGCCCTTCAGGGTGGCTGTGGCCTCCATGGGCTTGCCATCACGGAGCCACCGGATCACCACCTGGTCGCCGGGGTTGAAGGCGCCCAGGGCGGCCATGTAGTCCTGGATGTCCTTGGTGGGCTTGCCGCCGAAGGTGATGAGGATGTCCCCCGCCTGGAGGCCGATGGCTTCGGCGGTACCGCCCTTGGACACGCCGCTGATGCGGAAACCCGTGGGGTTGGGACTGTAGTCCGGGATGGTGCCGAAGGCGATGCGCATGGGGCTGCGGGCCTGGGCGGGCAACTTCGCCGTCTCGGGGTCGAAGGCGGGCAGTTCCGGGGCGTCCGCGAGGTCGCGCACCACCTTCTCCGCGTAGTCCGCGAGCAGGGCGAGACCCGGGACTTTGAGAGCGGAGGCGGTGTCGGTGGGCCGATGGTAGGCATCGTGCAGGCCGGTGAAGAAGAAGAAGGTGGGGATCTTCGCCTGGGCGAAGCTCATGTGATCGCTGCCCCCCACGGAGGCGCCCAGCTCCCGCCCGACGGTCCAACCTTTGGGTGCCAGTTCGGAGGCGTGGTCCACGGCGGCCTTGGGGGCGCCGAGGCCGCCCAGGGAGAGGGCGGGCTTGGCGGGATCCAGGCGGCCCACCATGTCGAAGTTCACCATGAAGCGGAGGGTGGTGAGGTCCTGGGTCGGATTCCGCAGCCAGAACTGGCTGCCCAGGAGTCCCTCCTCCTCGCCGCCGAAGTGCAGGGCGAGGATGGGGCGCTTGGCGGGGCGCTTCGCGAAGCGGCGGGTGAGTTCCAACAGCAGGGCCGAACCGGAGGCGTTGTCATCGGCGCCGGGGTGCACCTGACCGAAGGCCGCGGCGCCACCGAGGCTGTGCCGCTCCCCGAGCCCAAGGTGGTCGAGGTGGGCGCCGAGCACGACCACCTGGCCCTTGAGCCTGGGGTCTCGGCCCTTGAGCAGCGCGGCGATGTTGGGGACCTGCCCCTCGGTCCGCCGCAGGCGGAGGTCCAGGGCGAGGGCCTTCCAAGGCGTGTAGACGTAGTCCTTGGCCTGGGGCTGGCCGCTGTCGGCGATGGCCTTGAAGGTGGCGTCGAGGTCGCCCAGCGGACCCTTCAGGAGGTCCTTGCGGACGCTCAGGACCGGGATGGCCAGCGGAGCGGTGCCATCCTCGATGCGGGGTGCGCGGGGGGTGTCTTCCTCCTCCACCACCAGGACGCCGGCCACCCCCAGCTCCTGCAGGCGCCGCAGGCGGAAGGGCAGGGACTTCTCGCCGGGGGCCAGGTGGACGAAGGCGGGAAGGTCGGGCATCCGGCGGCGGATCACCGCCACCCGGCCCTTGAGCTCCAGTCCCTGGAATTCGTCGTAGCCCTGGGCCTTCACCCCATACCCCAGGAAGGTGAGCGGACGGGAGACCGGCGTGCTGTCGCCGCTGAGGCCCAGGGGCTCGTAGTCCTTGCCGCGGGTCCAGATCACGCGGGAATCACCCTGGTTGAATGCGGCTTGGGCGCTGATCACCTCGAGGTTCGCAGGGAACCCGAAGGTCTGCACCCTGGGGGCCAGGCCCAGGGCCTTCTGGCGCTTCACGAGGTACTCAGCGGCCCGCCTCAGCTCGGGACTGCCATTACCGCGCCCCTTCAGCTCCGGAGACGCAAGGAAGGCCACATCCTTCCGGAGGCGGACTTCCGCGGGGGCTTGGGCCGTGAGGGGGGCCACCAGGGCCAGGGCGACGGGGAACCGGAGCAGGGAACGCATACCTCCAGTTTCCTACAGTCCCTTCCAGAGCGCTCGGCCATTCATGGGACAATCGCCCCATGTCGGAATCCAGCGGTTTCTTCCATTCGGATCAGGTGGAGGCCCGCCCCCATCGGAGGGCGTTGCTGTGGCGGTTGGTGGGCTACCTCAGCCCCTATTGGGTGGGCCTGGTGGTCCTCATGCTGCTGATGGCGACGGGGGCCTTCCTGGAGGTGCTCCCGGCGGAGTTCACCCGGCGCCTCATCGACCGGCACGTGGCCACGGGCACCCTGAAGGGCGCCGGGCCCCTGGTGGGCACCTTCCTGGCGGTGCTCGTGGGCGGCTTCGTCATCACGGGCATCCGCTACTGGCTCCTGGCCTTCATCGGCCAGCGGGCCATGCTCGACCTGCGAAACCAGCTCTTCACCCACCTCATGCGGCGCAGCACGCATTTCTTCCACCACAACCCCGTGGGCCGCCTCATGACGAGGGTGACCAGCGACGTGCAGAACCTGAATGAGATGTTCGCCTCCGGTTTCGTGGCCATCCTGGGCGATGCCATGAGCCTGCTGGCCATCGTCATCTGGATGGCCCGGGCCCATGCGGGGCTCGCGCTCGTGGCGCTGGGCATCATGCCCTTCCTGCTCATCGCGACGGAGGTCTTCCGCCGCCGGGCCGGCGAGGCCTTCCGGGAAACGCAAGGGCGCTATGCCGCCATCCAGGCCTACCTGCAGGAGCAGCTCTCGGGCATGAGCCTCGTGCAGGTGAATGCACAGGAGGCGCGGAGCCGCACCAAGTTCACGGAGCTCAATGAGAGCTACCTCCACGCGTTCCTGCGCACCATCTTCGCGTACGCGGTGTTCTTCCCCGTGGTGGAGCTCATCACCTCCTGCACCCTCGCCGCCCTCATCTATTTCGGGGGGATCAAGCTGCAGGCGGGGGCGCTCACCTGGGGCCTGCTCTTCGCCTTCGTGCAGCAGAGCAACCGCTTCTTCCGTCCCATCCGGGAATTGGCCGAGCGCTACAACGTGATGCAGACGGCCCTGGCCTCCAGCGAGCGCATCTTCAAGCTCCTGGACAACGAGGAGGAGATCCGGGAAACGCCCACCCCCCGGGAGACCACCTTCCTGCGGGAGATCCGGCTCGAGGCCGTGTCCTTCGCCTACGATGCCGACGGACGCGAAGTGGTGTCCGAGCTGTCCGGCACCATCCCCAAGGGACGCCGCATCGCGGTGGTGGGCCACACAGGGGCCGGCAAGAGCACCCTCATCAACCTCCTCATGCGTTTCTACGACGTGACCCGAGGTTGCATCACTGTGGACGGTTCCAACCTCCGCGACCTGCGCCTTAAGGATGTGCGCGGCCTCTTCGGGCTCGTGCTGCAGGACGTCTTCGTGTTCAGCGGCACCCTCAAGGAGAACATCCTCCTGGATCGCCCCGAGGACGCGGAGCGTCTGGCGGAGGTGCTGCGCCGCAGCCAGCTCCACGACTACATCCAACGCCTGCCGCAGGGCCTCGAGACCCAGGTGGGCGAGCGGGGGCAGAAGCTCTCCGCCGGGGAGCGCCAGCTGGTGGCCTTCGCCCGCATGCTTTACGGGCGCCCCGAGGTGCTGCTGCTCGATGAGGCCACCGCCAATATCGACAGCGAGACGGAAGCCCGCATCCAGCACGTGATCAAGGACATCAGCCACACCCTGACGACTTTCACCATCGCCCACCGCCTGAGCACCATCCAGGATGCCGACGAGATCTGGGTCATGGACCAGGGCCGCCTCATCGAGCGCGGCACCCACCAGGAGCTGCTGGCCCAGGACGGCCACTACGCGAAGCTGGTGCGGCTGCAGTTCGGAGATGAGGAAGCGGCCTGAGGTCCGTCCGACCCAAGGCTGCTGGGCCTTCAGGAAGGGCGGAGGAGACGTGTGGAAATCCTTGCCTTAAACTGAAGGGATGCCTGCCAGGACCCTGATCTGCCTGTTCCTACTGTCCCCCTGGGGCCTCGCCGGGGATCCAGCCCCGGTGGATCCGAAGGCGCTGGCGGTGGTCCAGCGCCACCTCCGGGTCCGAGGTGGCGTGGATCGCCTGCGGTCCGTCACCTCCCTACGCCTCTCCGGCCAGCAGCTCCTGCTGCCCGTGGAGGTGGGAATCCCCTGGCGCCGGGAGGAGTTGCGGCCGAACCGGTTCCGGGAGGAAATCACCGTGCAGGGCATGGTGGAGGTCCACACCTTCGATGGCACCGCCGGGTGGGTGCTCATCCCCTGGAGCCGGGAGCGCCAGGCCCAGCCCATGCCCCAGGAGCAGGTGGAGGTCCTGAAGGAGATGGATTTCGAAGATCCGTGGCTGCTGGCGATGGATCAGAGGGCCGACCTCCGGTACCTCGGTCCCTCCGCCTTCAACCGGATCCCGGTGGTCGGGGTCGCCCGGAAGCTGGGGCCGCAGGATGAGCTGGTGGGTTGGTTCGACCAGGAAGTGGGCCTCGAGGTGGCGCGGGAACGCATCCATCGGGAGTTGGGATCCGAGTACAAGGTGCGGACGGAGTTCCAGGAGTGGCACACCGTGAAGGACATCGCCTTCCCCTTCGAAATCGTGCACCGGGCCGTGGGCCGGGGCCGTCGTCAGAAGGTGATCCTCGACCGGGTGGACGTGAATCCCATGCTGCCGGAAACCCGCTTCGGCAAACCCTGAGGAGCCGGCCCTTCAGCCGTGGCCCACAGTGGCGCAGGCTTCCTCCTGATGGCAGAACCGGCAGACGCGACCGAGGGACTCGAAGCCCAGGATCTCGATGTCCGGACTGAGGTAGTCCGGGCGGGCGGGTTCGTCTCGCAGCAGGTCGGTGCTGAGGTACTTCTTGTTGTCGTCGCTGAACACGGTCACCACGGTGGATCGCGATCCCAGGCGCTCCTGGGCCTTCAAGGCGGCGAGGAGGTTCGCGCCGGAGCTGATGCCCACGCCGAGGCCCTGCCGCGCCAGCTTCTGGGCCATGAGGATGGCATCCCCGTCCTCCACGGCGAGCACCTCGTCGAGTTCCTCCAGCTTCACCAGGGCCGGGATGAACTCGTCGGAAATGCCCTGGATGCGGTGGCGCCCCACCTTGCAGCCCGTGCTGAGGGTCGGTGAGCTGGCCGGCTCCACGGGGTGGACCTGGATTTTGGGGTTCATGGCCTTGAGGAACCGGCCCACGCCCATGACGGTGCCTCCGGTGCCCACCCCGGCCACGAAGGCCTGGGGACGGAGCCCCTGGGCCTGCAGCTGGGCCCAGAGCTCCGGGCCGGTGCTGGTCCGATGGGCTTCGGCGTTGGCCTCGTTGGAGAACTGGCGGGGAAGGAAGGCCCCGGGCGTGGCGGCGGCCCAGGCCTCGCTTTGGGCGATGGAGCCGAGGAATCCACCTTCCGCGGCGCTCACCAGGCGGATCTCGGCCCCGTAGGAGCGGATGAGGTCCTTCCGTTCCTGGCTCATCCAATCCGGCATGAAGATCGTGACCGGGTGGCCCAGGGCCCGGCCCAGGGCCGCGAAGGCGATGCCCGTGTTGCCGCTGGTGGCTTCCCCGATGGGGGCGCCGGGTGCCAGCGCTCCGGATTCCCGGGCGCACTGCAGGATGTGGAGGGCCATGCGGTCCTTGATGCTGCCGGTGAGGTTGTAGTGTTCGGCCTTGGCGTGGATGCGGCGGATGGACCCCCGGTAGGCGAGCTCCACCACCAGCAGGGGCGTGTTGCCCACGAGGCGGGCGAGTTCCTGGACGCGGGATGGGGTCTGGATGGGCATGGGCTCCTCCGGGTGCAGGGCCAGCCCCAACCTAAGCTCCCGAGCCTCGCACCGGGAGCAATCGGTGACGGGAGTCTCGCGCCACGGCGCCCCTTGGGGAATGATCGGAGGATGCCTCTGCGATTCCCGGCCCTCTACCCCCTCACGGATGAATCCCGTTCCGAGTCCCTAGAGGAGCAGGTGGCCCGACTCGCGGCCGCGGGTTGCTCCCTGGTGCAGGTCCGGGCCAAGGCCCTGCCGGCCGACGCCCTGCTGGAGCAGCTCCGCCGGATCCTGACGCGGGCCCGGGCCGAGGGCGGCTGGCCCCGCATCGTCCTGAACGACCGGGCCGATCTGGCGGTGCTCCTGGCCCGGGAGGGCCTGATCCCCTGGGGCCTCCACCTGGGCCAGGAGGACCTCCCCCCATCGGAGGCCCGGGCCTTGCCGGGGTTGGAGGCCCTGCACCTGGGCACCTCCACCCATGGCCCCGACGAGTGGACGGGGGTGGATGCGGCCTGCGATCACGCGGGCGTGGGGCCCTTCCGGGCCACGGCCACCAAGGGCGACCATGCGGCGCCCATCGGACTGGATGGGCTGCGCAAGGGCTGTGCCCTGCTCCGGGCTCGGGGGCTCGCCCCCATCGCCATCGGCGGCCTCACCCCGGAGGACGCCCGGGACGCCTTCGAGGCCGGGGCGGAGAGCCTGGCCATGGTGGGGGCCGTGCATGGCGCCGCGGACCTCCCCGGCCTGGCCTGGGACCTCCAGGTCGCCCGGTGGCGGGTGAGGCCTCCCGTGACCGCGGGGCAAGGGCTTGTGCTCCTGGGCAGCAGCGGCGCCGGGAAGAGCGAGCTGGGCCGCCTCCTGGCCCAAGGGCTGGGCCTGCCCCATCGGGACCTGGATGCGGTCATCGAGGCCCGGGAGGGGGCGCCTGTGTCCGAGCTCTTCCGCCTCCGGGGGGAATCCGCCTTCCGGGAGCTGGAAGGGGTTGTGCTGCCGGGGCTCCTGACGGAACCGGCCGTGGTCTCCCTCGGAGGCGGGGCCTGGGAGCTGCCGGAAGTCCGCGCCCAGGTGGCCCGCTCGGGGTTCCGTCCCCTGTGGTTGGCGGAGCCTCCCCGGGCCTGTTGGCAGCGGGTGGCCGGGGACGGGAACCGGCCCCTGGCCCAGGATGAGGCCGCCTTCCTGGCGCGTTGCGCGGCCCGCACCCCGGCCTGGTCCCTGGCGGAGCCGGTCAGTTCCTTCGGCCGTCCGGTGGAAGCGCTGGCCCAGGCCCTGCTGAACGAGGTAGGCTGAACTCCCTTCCCCGAAAAACCATTGGATCTCATCCTTTCCGACCTCCACTCCAACCTTCAGGCCCTGAAGGTGGTGGAACGTTTCGCGCGGCGGCGCGGCGTTCGGAGGTATGTGGTGCTCGGCGACCTGGTGGGCTACGGGGCCCACCCCAACCAGGTGCTGGACCGCGTTCGCAAGATGCGCCCCCGCTTCCTCATCCGGGGCAACCACGACAAGGTCTGCTGCGGTCTGGAACCCCCCGCCGGTTTCAGCCTGCCCGCCCGCCAAAGCGCGGAGTGGACCTTGGAGCGCCTGCGGAAGGACCACCGCCGGTTCCTTCGGGATCTGCCCGAAGGCCCGGGCTGGGTGGGTGAGGATTACCAGATCGCCCATGGTTCTCCGTTGGATGAGGACGCCTACCTCCTCAACACCCGCGAGGCCCTCCTGGCCTTCGAGGGATTCCAGTCCAGGCTCTGCTTCTTCGGTCATACGCATCTGCCCGGGCTCTACGAGCTGGATGAGGAACGGCATCGGCTCACCTGGCTCCGCCTGGAAGCCGACGTCTGGTTCACCCTGCGGCCGGGCTGCCGCTACCTGGCCAACCCCGGCTCCCTGGGGCAACCCCGGGACCGGGACCAGCGGCTCTCCTTCATGACCTACGATCCCCGGAAGGCCCGGGTGCGGCTCCACCGATTGGAGTACGATTGGGCGGCTGCCGCGGAGGCCATCGAGGCCGCGGGCCTCCACATGGCCCTGGCAGAACGGCTCCGGCAGGGAATTTAAGACCTGAACGCCCCAACCGATAGCTTTGGAGAGGCACCCCATGGGACATCTCCAGCGTTTGAACGATGCCGATCTGCAGGCCCTGCTGCGCTCCGCCCAGGACCAGCAGGCCCCGGCCACGCTGCGGGCCCATGGTTCCCACCGGATGCTCGGCGACCTCCAGCTCCGGGGGATCGAGCAGGGACAGGCCCTCCAGATCTCCGGTGCCAAGCGGAGGGACCAGCTGCCGGAGGCGGGCACCCCCATGACCCTCACCCTGCTTCTGGGGGAGGACGTGGTGAGCATCGACGCACCCTTTCTGGCGGCCTTGGAGGTGGCGGGGGAAGCGGCGCCCATCCTGCGGGTGGGCTGGCCGAAGGAGGGCATCCAACGCCATCCCCGGCGGCAGATCCGCGTGGCGGCGCCGCAGCAGGCACCCCTGGCCGCCCAGGTGGGCCTGGGCAAGCAGGTCTACCCGGGCCTGCTCCTGAACCTCACGGAAGCGGGTCTCGGCCTCGCCGTGCGGGAGGTGCTGACCCTGGAATTTCATACCCTCATCCGGATCGACACCACGCTGCCAGATGGCTCCGCCTTCGCCTGTGAAGGGGAAGTACGCCACTTCACCCACCTGGAGGACGACGCCTATCCCACCCGCTTCGGCATCTCGATCCTGCGGGCCTCGGATGCGGATCTGGAAAACCTCCGCACGTTCATCCAAGTGCGACGCACGGATCGCAGCGAAAGCTTGCGGCACACGGACCACTGAGGGCCGGGGCGTTCAACGGCTCCCGGGAGTCTCCTTCAGCTCGCCGCTCTCCACCAGGTTCTGGATGAACCGTTCGAGTTCCCCTTCATTGGCGACGCCCCGCCGCTGGAGGAACTTGATGAGACCGAGGACGAGCAGTCGGGAGTCGTAGGTGTCCAGCTTCCGGAGGGAAGTCTCGAGGGTGCGGCTCTGGACGACACCCGGAGGCGGGGCCGGCTGCAAGCTGGGCCGCATGGGGGGGACGGGAGGCGCATCCTCGAAGAGGCCGAAGGGATCGGCCAAGTGGGCCGTGGGCGCGCTGCTGGGGGTGAAGGGGGCGCCGGTCGGGCCCGAATCGAAGAACGGATCCGGGGTCCAGGCCGCCGGGGGCGGCGCGCCCGGAGAGGGGAGCGGGGCCTGCATCATGGGGATCTTCACCGGGAGCGCCTGCAAGTCGAAGCCGGGCATGGGCAGGCCATCCTCGGGCAACATGCCCTCGCCGACTTCGAGCACCGTGGGGGAGGCGGTGGTGGAATCGAGCTTGCCGTAAAGCTGCGGAATCATCTGCCTGAGGGCGGAGTGGGAGGCCACTACGGGCTCCACGTTCATGCCGGAGGCGAACCGGGCGCTGTCCAGGGCATTGAGGTCCAGGGGATCCGACATGGCCAGCACGAGGCTCTTGGGCTCCTTGAAGGAGACGGGCAGCATCGTGAACTGCTCGGCCATGCGCTGGGGGATGAGGCGCAGCAGCTGCACGGGGGGCGTGATGGAGCGGATGTCCACCCGGGGCGTGCCCGTTTGCTGGGCGAGGAAGTCCATGAGGATCTCCTCGCTGATGAAGCCGAGGGCCACCAAGTTGGAGCCGAGCCGGCCCTTGGCGATCTTCTGGTGGGTGATGGCGCTCTGCAGTTGGCCGGGCGTGATCAAGCCGGAATCCACCAGCATCTCGCCTAGTCGCTTTGTGGGAGCTTGCATCCGGGAGATTCTCCTGTTGGCAGGATACGATTCTACGGGTCTAAGTCCATTGATTCCTGGGACCAAACGCGCACTTCACCTTTCCTGCATCGCCCCCTGGAGCCGGAACATGAATCAGGAACAGCTCTGGCGAGCCGCCCTCCACGACCTCAACAATGCGTTTGGCGGCCTTCGGGGGATCCTGGATTTGAATCCGGACCCGACCCAGCCCCTGAAGGCGCGGGACCGCCAACGCCTGGAATCCGTGATCAGCGAGGGGCTGCACCTGGTGGCCACCGCCCGGGGGCTGGTGCTCGGCTTGAACCCCGAGGCGCAGCCCCTGGAGGCCGAGGCCTTCCGGGAGGCCCTTGAGACGAGGCTTGCGCCCATGAGCTCCCTCCACCGGTGCCCTGTGCAGCTGGACATTGAAGGGGAAGGCTGGTTGGCCCCGACTTTCGTGGGGTTCGCCGCGGCCGTCTGCCGGCAGCTCATGCCCCTGGTGGCGCCGGATCCCCTCCGGCTGACGGCCCGCAGCACCCCGGAGGCCTGGATCCTACGGTGGGGGCCCTTGGACGCCATTCCCGAAAGCCTGTTGGAAGGTGAAGGCCGGCACCGGGACCTGGCCGCCCACCTCGCACTGAGCGTACTCGAGGCCCGAAAGGGGCACCTGACCCTGGAGGGGGGGGCGCTGGTGGCGACCCTGCCGAAGGGCTGACCGCCCAATCCGTCTTCGGGGAATCGCCTTCCAGCCCGATAGAATGGAAGGTTCGAGGAATCCGGATGAGCCAGAAGTTCTACATCGAGACGTGGGGTTGCCAGATGAACGACCACGACGGTGAGCGTCTGGCCGGGCTCCTCGAGAAGCAGGGCTATGAGGCCGTGTCCAGCAGTGCCGAGGCAGACCTCGTCCTGCTGAACACCTGCTCCATCCGCGAGAAGGCCGTGCACAAGGTGCACTCGGAATTGGGGCGCCTACGCAAGGAGAAGGAGCAGCGACCCCTCATGATCGGCCTCACGGGCTGCCTGGCCCAGCAGGAGGAAGAGGCGCTCTTCAAGCGCGCCCCGCAGATCGACTTCGTGTTGGGCACCATGGCCCTGCAGCAGCTCCCCAAGGTCATCGAAGAAGTGCAGGCGGGCCGCAAGCGCGTCATCGACACCGGCGAATATCCCGACAATCACCTCTTCCCCCCCGAGGTGGCCCGCCGCCGCAGCACCGCCAAAGCGCTGGTGACCATCATCGAGGGCTGCAACCACGCCTGCACCTACTGCATCGTGCCCACCACCCGCGGCGTGGAGCGCAGCCGGCCCTGGCAGGACATCGTGGCCGAGGTGAAGGATCTGGTGGCCCGCGGCTACCGGGAAGTGGAGCTGCTGGGCCAGAACGTGAACTCCTTCGCCGGTGGCTGCACCTTCTCGGACCTCCTCTGGCGCGTGGCCGAGGTGGAGGGCCTGGAGTGGATCCGCTTCACCACGAGCCACCCCATGAACTTTACCGAGGAGCTGGCCCGCACCCTGGTGACCAACCCCAAGGTGGCGCCCTTCCTCCACCTGCCCGTGCAGAGCGGCTCCAACCCGGTGCTCAAGCGCATGCTCCGCGAGTACACCATCGAGCAGTACCTGGAGCGGCTGGGGTTCCTGGGCGAGGGCCGCGCCAAGCTGGCCTTGAGCACCGATTTCATCGTGGGCTTCCCCGGGGAGACCGACGCCGACTTCCAGGCCACCATGGACGTGCTTGAGACGGTGAAGTACGACGCCTCCTTCAGCTTCATCTACAGCCCGCGGCCTGGCACCCCCGCCCTGCGACTGCGGGACGACCTCCCCCCCAAGGTGAAGACCGAGCGCTTGCGCATCCTGCAGGCCCGGCAGATGGAGCTCAGTCGCGCCAGCAATGACGCCTTCATCGGCCGCACGCTCAAGGCCCGCGTGGAGAGCGAGGGCCCCATCGAGAACGGCTGCTGGCTGGCCCGCACCGGCGAGTGGAAGAACGTGCACCTGGCCGTGGGCCCTGACCGGAAGCTGCCTTTCGGCGAGCTGGTGGACGTGACGATCACCGGCGCGGGGCCCCACCAGCTTCTCGGGGAGCTCGCATGAAGCTCCTCCAGCCCGTCCTCCTTCCAGAATCCTCGGCCGGCCCCCGCAAGGCCACGATGGTGGGGGCCGGCGAGGTACCCCACCTGATGCAGTTCGCCCGCATCGTCCTGCCTCCGGGGGAGGTTGCGCCGGCCCACGCCCATGGGGATTGGACCGAGGTCTTCTATGTGCAGGCCGGTTCCGCGGTCATGACCGTGGACGAGGTCCCCGTGCGCCTGAGTCCCGGCCAGTGCCTCTGCATCGATCCCGGCGAGCGACATGAATTGCGCAACGATGGCGAGGTGGACTTCGCCATGGTTTTCTTCTCGCTGGGGACCTGATCGGAGGGGCCGGCAACGCCTCAGGCGGCCTGCCGGACCTTGAACCTTTCCGCGATGATCCCCCGCCGGTAGGCGAAGATGCGCTCGATGTCCCGCCGGACCAGCAGCCACGTGGCCAGGCGCCCGAAGATGCCGAAGCCCACGCGGTACCGCACCCGGTCCGTGATGCGGGTGCCGCCGTCGGGCAGATCCTCGAACAGGTGGGTGTGGTGCCAGAGGGCGTAGGGGCCGACGAGTTGGCGGTCCACGAAGCAGTGGCCTTCGTCCCATCGCTCGATGAGGGTGCGCCAGAAGATGGGCATCCCCCGGACCTTCAGCCGGTACTCGAAGAGGGCGCCTTCACCTCGGGGCAGGGGGGCGGGAGTGATGATGCGGAAGTTGAGCCAGGGCGGCGTGAGCCGCTCCAGGTTGGAGGGATCCGAGAAGAAGGCGAAGACCTCGGCCCGGGGGGCGGGGAGGTCCTGGACGGAGAGAACCAGTTCTTCCCTCATGCGAGCAGATCCTGAACGGCATTGAGGGCGTCGGGGAACCGGAAGGTGAACCCCTGGTGCTCCGCGCGGCGGGGGTACACGAAGGCCCCCTGGAGCAGCATGGGCGCGGCCATCTCGCCCACGAGGAGGGGCAGCACGGTGGCGGTGACGAATCCGGGCACGGGGAGGATGGGGCGTCGCAGCACATTCCCCAGGATGCGGGTGAAGGTCTCGTTGGTGACGGGTTTGGGGGCCGTGGCGTTGTAGACGCCCTCCCAGGTTGGGTCCGAGGCGGCCTGGATGAGCATGGCCACCAGGTCCTGGATGTGGATCCAGCTGAGCCCCTGCTGGCCGTGGCCCAGCTTGGCCCCGTTGAAGAGCTTCACGGGCAGGGCCATCTTCGGGAGGGCGCCACCCTCTTGGGCAAGCACCACGCCGATGCGCAGTTTCACGACCCGCAGGCCGGCGGCGGTGGCCCGGTCGGCCTCCCGTTCCCAGGCGGCGCAGACATCGGGCAAGAACCCCTTCCCCTTGGGCGCGGACTCATCCACCACCTCGCCCCCGTGGGCGCCGTAGTAGCCCATGGCGGAAGCGTTCACCAGCACCTTGGGCCCCGAGGAGGCCTGGGCCATGGCCTCCACCAGGCGCCGGGTGGTATCGACCCGGGAGGAGAGGATGGCGGCCTTGCGGACCGCGTTCCAGCGCTTGTCAGCGATGCCCTCCCCGGCGAGGTTGATGACGGCATCGGCGCCGTCCAGGGCGGAGGGCAGGGCATCCCAGCCCAGGGCCAACGCGCCGGAGGGGAGGCTCACGTGGGGGTTCCGGGTGAGCACGTCCACCCGGGTGCCCCTGGCCACCAGGGCCTCGATCAGGGAGCGGCCCACCAAGCCCGTGCCTCCTGCGATGACGACCTTCGAGAGGTTCTGGGACATGGGCCCTCCTTTGTCCAAGATAATATCAGGACAAAAATCGACAAGGTGGCGATCTCGACCCTCGAATCTGGACAGACCTATCTTGGTACCGAGGTGGTCATGTTCACCACGGCCGAAGACCTGGAGCGGGTTCCCTTCCGCCGGAACCGGTTCCAGCAGGGATTCGCCTTGGTGTACCTGTGCATCTGGATCCTGCTCTCCCTGGGTCCCCGCACCCGCTATGGCTGGCTCCTGGAAAGCTTGCCCCTGTTCCTGATGGTGCCGGTGTTGGCCTGGGTGCATCGGAAGGGACCCCTCTCCGACCTCTCCTGGTGCTGTTTCGGGGGGGCGGCCCTGCTGCACATGGTGGGCGCCCACTACACCTACGCCCAGGTGCCCTTCGGCCAGTGGCTCCAGGGCCTCCTGGGCCTCCAGCGCAACCCCTACGATCGGCTCGTCCACTTCACCTACGGGTTGGCCATCGCCTACCCCATGCGTGAGATCCTCCTGCAGGCCATCCCGGCCCGGGGCTTCTGGTCCTACTGGCTGCCTTTCAACGGCATCCTGGCTTCCAGCGCCGCCTACGAGATCGTGGAGTGGGCCATCGCCGTCCGGGTGCCTGCGCCCGTGGCGGAAGCCTATGTGGCCGTGCAGTGGGACGTCTGGGATGCCCAGAAGGACATGCTCATGGCCACCCTGGGCGCCGCCCTCTGCCTCGGGTTCCTGGCCTGGTGGCACCGGCGGGCGGATAGAATGGCGTAGGCCTTGGTCCCCGTGGGACCCCTTCGCCGGAGCGACCGTGCGCTATCTGATCAGCAACTTCCCCCTGGCGCTCGGCGAAGAAAAGCTCGATCTGGCAAAACCCCTGGCCCACGCCCTGGGTGGCAAGGCCGCCGATTACCGGGGTTCCGCCCTGGAACGCCGCAGCCTGGACGCCCGGCACAAGGGCTCCATCCGCTTCCTCTGCGCCATCAGCTTCGAAACGGAACGGGACCTCTCCCAGGCCACCCTGCCCCCGGGCGCGAAGGTGGACGTCGCTCCGCTGTCCCCGTCCTACAGTGTGGGCGCCGTCAGTCGGAAGCCGCGCGTCGTCGTCGTGGGTAGCGGTCCCGCCGGCACCTTCTGCGCCCTGCGCCTCCTGGACTACGGCATCGAACCCATCGTGCTGGAGCGCGGCCCCGACATGAGCGAGCGGGTGCAGGCCGTGAATGAGCTCTGGCAGGAGGCCCGGCTTCGGCCCGACGCCAACGCCCAGTTCGGCGAGGGCGGCGCCGGCACCTTCAGCGATGGCAAGCTCACCACCCGCATCGGCCACCCGGCCACCCGCTACGTCATCGACACCTTCGTGAAGTTCGGGGCCCACCCGCGCATCGCCTACCTCGCCAAGCCCCACGTCGGTACCGACGTGATCCGCAAGTGCGCCGTGCTGATGCGCAAGGATGCCGAGAAGCGTGGCGCGCGCTACCGGTGGAAGGCGCCCCTCGTGGACATCCGATTCGACGACGCAGGGCGCGTCACGGCCGCGGTACTGTCCGGCGGCGAGGAGCTGCCCTGCGACGCCATCGTGCTGGCCCCGGGGCATAGCGCCCGCGACACCTTCGAGATGCTGCACCGCCATGGGGTCGCCATGCGCCAGAAGCCCTTCGCCATGGGCGTGCGCGTGGAGCACCCCCAGGACCTAGTGGACAAGGCCCAATACGGCCCCAGCAAGGGCCACCCCAGCCTGCCGCCCGCGGACTACAAGCTCGTCTGCAACTTCGGCGTGAACCGTGCCGCCTACTCCTTCTGCATGTGCCCGGGCGGCGAAGTGATCCAGTGCTCCTCCGAGGAGGGCGGTGTCGTCGTCAACGGCATGAGCAACGCCGCCCGCGACTCGGGCTTCGCCAATAGCGGCATCGTGGCCAAGGTGAACACTGCCGATTTCGGCAGCGATCACCTGCTCGCGGGCATGTACTTCCAGCGCAAGTGGGAGCAGTCCGCCTTCCGCGCGGCCAAGGAGACCTACGGCGCCCCGGCCATGAGCGTGCAGGATTTCCTCAAAGGCCGCGCCACGGGGAAACTCCCCGCCACCAGCTTCAAACCCTTCGCCGTGGCCGCCGACCTGCGCACCTGCCTGCCGGATTTCATCCTGGAACAGCTGGCCGGCGCGCTGCCCGTGTTCGACCAGAAACTCCACGGCTACACCTCCGCGCAGGCCATCATGCTCGCCATCGAGAGCCGCACCAGCAGCCCCATCCAGCTCCTGCGCGGCGACGACGGCCAGAGCCTCGACCACCCGGGCCTCTACCCCTGCGGCGAAGGGGCGGGCTTCGCCGGGGGCATCACCTCCGCGGCCGTGGACGGCATCCGCGTGGCCGAATGGATCGCCCAGACGGCGGGCGCGCCGGTGTTCGCGCCCTTCGAGAAGCAGGTGAAGTCGGCGGACCTGGCGAACGAGTACTGAACCGCGAGATGGACCGGGGTCTTCAGCGGAGCTTGAAGGGCATGATTATCCTGAAGCGGGCCCATTGCGGCTTGCCGTTCAGCCTCGCGGGCTCGAAACGCCACCGGAGCGCATAGAACGCGGCCACACTCTGGAGGGCCAGGGGGCCCTCCAAAATGCTCACAAGGGTCGGTTGGCCTTCATCATTGATGATGACCTCGGCGACAACCTTCCCTTGAATGGCATTCGCCCGGGCGAGGATCGGGTAGGCGGGCAGCCGGGGGCGCGACCGCACTTGGACATCCTTGAAATCGAAATCGGCGACCTCTGCGGGTGGGGCGGGTGCTGCGGGCTCCACCCGGGAGGGCGGTGGAGGCACGGGCGTGGAGGTCGCACCATCGACCTTTCCTTTCCCGGGTGGATTCGCGGCCCAGGCTTCCCGCCTCTTCACCAGGTTCCGGGCCAACTTGGCGAGGTTCTCGGCCAGCCAGGAGCCGGTCGGAACCTTCCCGGGCAGGGCGATCATGACCGCCCCGTGGGCCGCACCTGGATCAGGGGCTCCCTTGAGCAGGGCTCCGGCGGTTGCGAGTTGAACCTGCAGTTGGAGCCCCGAATCGCCCTCGGGTGATCGGAAGCTGGCGCCGGAGGCCTCAAGGACCAGTGCTTCGGGGGTGCGCTCGGCTGTGGCCTCGTCGACCACTCGAAAGCCCATGGACTCCACCAGGGGTTTGAGGGAGGTGTTCACCGCGTCCTGAGTCAGGGGGTCCACCCTGCTGGCGTAATACATTTCCTCGGGGAAGGTCCGGGTCTTGAGGAACACGGCCTTCGGAGCCTGGGCCCACAGGTTCGATACCACGAGGAGCATGGCGAGGTTTCGCATGGTACACGATAACCAGACGGCATCCCGTCAGCCCATCTGGGGGCCCGGAGTCTGCAGGTCTTTGTTCATCTCCTGATGTGGGATGGACACCTCCACGAAGGGCTCACCTACCTTCTCGTACCCCATCCGTTCATAGAACCCCACGGCGATGTCCCGGGCGTGCAGCATCATGTGCCGGTAGCCCCGACGCCGGGCCTCAGCTTCGGATTCACGCACCAGCAGGGCGCCCACGCCGGTGCCTTGGCGATTGGGCTCCACGCAGACCTGGCGCATCTGGACGACGCCCCCGCCATGATCCGACAGCATGAGGCAACCTACGAGGGCCCCGGTTTCATAGGCCGCGAGGTGGAGATCCTTGCCTTCGCCGGCCAATTGGTCCGGGGTGAAGTCCAGGCCCAGGGGAATGCGCAGCACGCGGCGGCGCAGTTCCACCACCTCCCGGTATTCCGGGCTTCCGAAGACGATCCAGCGCAACGCCATCAGGCCCCCCGCTCCTTGCCGTACACGCGGTCCAGCACGAGGCCCGCGGTCTCCTCGATGCTGCGGCCCGTCACATCCAACACGGGCCACCGGCGGTGCTGCTTGAACACCTCGTCAGCGTAGGTGAGTTCGCCGAGGATGTGGCCCAAATCGGAATAAGTGTCGCTGTGCCCCGAGGCGCCCATGCGCTTGAGGCGATGCATGCGGATCTCCTGGAGGCGCTCGGCCTGGATGGTGAGGCCCACGATGCGGCCCTGGGGGATCTCGTTGAGCAGCGCCGGGATGGCCACACCGGGCACCAGGGGTACGTTGATGACCTTGTGCCCCTCCATGGCCAGGTACATGGAGAGCGGGGTCTTGCTGGTGCGGCTCACGCCCACCAGCACGATGTCGGCTTCGCGGAGCCCATCCGGATCCTGGCCATCGTCGTACTTGAGGGCGAACTCGATGGCCTCGATGCGTTTGAAGTACTTCTCATCCAGGGCATGGAAGAGGCCGGGCTTCTCCTCGGGGGCCTCACGGAGGTAGAGGGCGAGCGTATCCAGCAGGTTGGCGAAGAGATCGACCTGGGTGAGGCGCAGCTCAGCGCAGCGGTCCTCGAGGTAGAAGCGCAGCTCCCGGGACACGGTGGTGTGCACAATCACGGCCTTTTTGTCCTGGGCCTTGGTGAGGATGGCGTCCAGGTCCTCCCGGGTGCGGACGTTCTGGAAGCGGCGGATGAGGCTCTGGTCCCCGTGGCGGAACTGGGTGAGGGCCGCCTGCACCATGCGCAGCGCCGTCTCGCCGCTGCCGCCGCTGACCACGTAGATGGGGTGCTGGTCCATGGGGCCATTGTTTCAGGCTGCGATGGGGAGCGGTAGGCTATCTGGAACGCCCCTCCGACCCCATGGCCCCATCCCCCTTCTTCACCTGGCTCTTCCTGGCGATGCCCCTGGTCATCGTGGGGTGGGGCGTGTCCGTGGCCATCGTGCGCTGGGCGCGAGGGCGTCGGCCCCAGGGCGATCCCGAAGGGCTCCTGCTCGGTGCCGTGAGTCGAAGCTTGCATGAGCGGGGCGAGCTGGCCGCCTCCCTGGGGCAATTGCGCACGGTGCATGAGCGGCTGCTGGATGCGCTGCCCTTCGGCCTCCTGTGGGTGGATCAGCAGGGGAAGGTGGCCGCCCTCAACCGGGCGGGCCAGGCCCTGCTGGGCGTCACCGCAGGCGTGGGGGGGCTATCGGCGGATTTCGTGCTCGAGCCGCACCCCTGGCTCCGGGAAGGGCTCAACGCTCCGGCGGGTTCCCGCCTGCGGGTGGAACAGGGGCCCAAGGTCTGGCGCCTGCACCGCATCGAAGCCCCCGACATGGTGGGCGCCCTCCTGCAGTTCGAGGAAGTGAGCGGCGCCGAGGCCGAGGGGCGGCGGCAGCAACTCCAGGCCCGCTTCGCGGAGCTGGGGGAGATGACTGCAGGGGTGGCCCACCAGCTGAAGAACGGGCTGGCGGTCATCAAAGGCCACGGGGAGCTGTTGGCCAGGGGCGGGCATACGGAAGCCGCCGCCGCCGTGCTGGAGGAGGCCGAGGCCCTTGGGCAGGTGGTGCATCGGTTCATGCTGTGGGCCAAGCCGCTGGAACCGCGTCTCCAGGAATTGGACCTCCGGGAGGTGGCCGAAGGGGCCCTGCGGGAAGTCCAGAGGCGCCCCCTCGGTCAGGGGCGGCGCCTTGAGCTGGAAGGGCAGGGGACCGCCGAGGGCGATCCCATCCTCCTGCAGCAGGCCCTCATCAACCTGCTGGAAAACGCCTGCCAGGCTTCCCCAGCCGGGGGGGAGGTGCGCATCCGGGTGGCGACCGGCCTGGTGGAGGTGCTGGACCAGGGGCCGGGCATGGGCGAGGAAACGGTGGTGCGCATGCTGCGCCCCTTCGAAAGCGGCCGACCCGATGGAACGGGCCTGGGGCTGCCCTTGGCGTTGAAATGGGCCAGCGCCATGGGCGCGGATCTGCAGATTGCGCGGCGATCCGAGGGGGGAACCTCGGCGGTGATCCGCTGGTAGGGAGCCCAAGGGGCCACCGGCTACACTGCTTCCAGCTACCCGGCGCTTCCGGGAGCGCTGTCCCATCCGGGCGCTCTGCGCCTTCCTGGAACCGGAACCTTCATGCGCCTCGCCCTGCTCCAGTTGAACGCCCACCTCGGGGATCCCGAAGCCAATGGCCGGGCCCTGGAAGCGGCCTATGCGGAGGCCGTGGCCCAGGGGGCGGACCTCGTGCTGACCCCCGAGCTGGCCGTGGTGGGTTACATGGCCAAGGACCACCTCTGGGAGCCGGGCCTGCGCCGCCGCATCGAGGCCGAGAACAGGCGTCTGGCGGCGCTCGCCGGGCCGGTGCCCCTGGTGGTCGGGACGTGCAGCCCCGCCCCATCGGGACGCCTCTGGAACGAGCTCTGGTGGTGCGAGTCCGGCGCGGTCCGCGCGATCGCCCGGAAGCGGGTCCTGCCGAGCTACGACGTCTTCGACGAGCACCGGTGGTTCGAACCGTCCCGGGAGGTGCCGCCCCTCGTGGACTTCCGGGGCTGGAAGGTGGGCCTCACCATTTGCGAGGACCTCTGGACGGATCCCACGCTTTCCGATGCCCCGTTGCACTACACCGCCGATCCCGTGGCCGACCTGGTGGCTGCGGGTGCGACCCTCCTGCTCAACGCGAGCGCCAGCCCGGGCCACCTGGGGTCATGGCATCCCGCGGGCCGTTCGCCCGCCTGGGCGGTGCCCTCCAAGGCCGCCCAGCGCAAGCGGCTCCTGCAGGGCCTGGCCCGGAAGCATCGCCTCCCCATCGCCTACGCCAGCCGGGCCGGTGCGGAGAGTTGGCTGCTCTTCGACGGGGGCACCGGCCTCGTGCACCCGGATGGGGGTTGGCAAGGGACTTCTCCCTTCGGGGAAGGCATCGTCCACGTGGAGACGGATGCGCCCGGGGGCCCGTTCCAGGAACTCACCGAGGCGGCCTGGCTGCGAATGGCCCTGCGGGTGGGGCTCCAGCAGAACCTGGTCAAGCAGGGGCTGGAAGGGGTGGTCGTCGGGCTGTCCGGCGGTATCGACAGCGCTGTGGTGGCGGCCCTGGCGGCGGAGGCCCTGGGCGCGGATCGCGTGCTGGGGGTGGCCCTGCCCACCCGTTTCAGCAGCGACACGAGCACCGCCCTGGCGGAAGCGGAGGCGCGCCATCTGGGCCTCGCCTACTTGAAGCTGGATGCGGATCGGCCCTTCGCCGGGGCGGTGGCCGCCTTGGAGGGGGTGTTCCCCGATCGGGCCTTCTCCCTCACGGATGAGAACCTGCAGAGCCGCAGCCGCGGACTCCTGCTCATGGGCCTCACCAGTGAACCCGCCGTGCATGCGCGCCTGGGCACCTCCCGCGTGGCCGTGCTCAACACGGGGAACAAGAGCGAGGCGGCCACGGGCTACTTCACCCTCTATGGTGACGGCATCGGGGCCTTCGGCCTGCTGGGGGATTGCCTCAAAGGGCGGGTCTACGCCCTGGCCCATGAGCTGGGGGAGGCCATCCCCCGCGGCGTGCTCGACCGGCCGCCCACGGCGGAGCTGCGCCCGGGGCAGACGGATGAGGCCAGCCTCCTCCCCTACCGCCAGCTGGATGCCATCCTCGGGGCCCACCTGGAGGCCGGGCGGCCCGTGGAGGGGCTCGAAGCCGATCTCGCGGAGCTGCTCCAGGGCGAGGATCTCGTCGGTGCCCGGGCGGCGTTGCCCCGGGTCCTCCGCCTTCTCAAGCAGACGGAGTTCAAGCGTCGCCAGCTGCCCTTCGCCCTGAAGGTGAGCCCCAAGGCCTTCGGCTGGGGCCGCCGCATTCCGCTCACCGGTGCTTGAGGTTCGGGGCGCCTGCGATAGACTGGACGTCCCTGCCGGCGTGGCGAAATTGGTAGACGCGCTAGACTCAAAATCTTGTTAGGCAACCCCTAGTGCCGGTTCGAGTCCGGCCGCCGGCACCAGTCAGCGAAGGCCCCACGCGAGTGGGGCCTTCGCCTTCAGGGGCTTCCGGATGCCTTACTGACGCTTGCTGACCTTCAGCACCACCTCGGGGAGGGTCGCCCCGGAAGCGGTGAGGTTGCCGGCGTGGATGATCATCTGGGGCTTGCCCCCCTCCTCGATGATCACCAGCGTGGCTCCGGAGACGAGCCATTCGAGCTTGTTGCCGAGCACGCACTTGCCCGCGGCCTTGAGGGATTTGACTTCACCCTCGGAGGCCGCCCAGGCGAACTTCGCCCCGGGCTCGACGCTCACGCCCACCGCCGTGAGGGCCGCGGCCATTTCGGAGTCCTTGCAGGCCACCTTGCCACTGGACACGATCTTCACCAGCTTGGCGGCGATGGGTGCGGGAACGTCTCCTGCCGTCAGAAGGAGGCAGAGGGCGGGGAGGAGGAACAGGGACCGGATGCGCATGGCGTCTCCAGAAACTCAGAAGCGGTAACCAAGGGTCACGCCGGATTCCCGACGTGCGGAGTAGACGAAGGTGGATCGGGTGGGCGTTCCGGAGCCCATCTCGTTGTAGTCATCCTTCAGCACATTCCGGGTGTAGGCGCTGATCGTGCAACCGTCGAAGATCTGATAGCCGAAATTGGCATTGAGCTGGTTGATCTGGGAGCGGGGCCGCAGCGGGGCGGCCGGACCGGCGGCAGGGATGTATTCCATGGTGGTGGGGCCCACGTGCTGGAAGCTCAGGTAACCGGTGAGCCGGCCATCGGTGAAGCGGATCCAGGCATTGGCCTTGAACGCGGGTGCATAGCTGGGGCGTGTGTCGGTGTCTGTGAGTTTGTAGTCCAGCCAGGTGGCATTGGCACCGTAGGACAGCTTGGTGCTGGCCTTGTAGGTCAGCGCAAGCTCCATGCCCCGATTCTTGGCATCGCCGGTGTTCACGTATTGATTGTTGGCGATGACATTCGGAGGTGAGAACACCGTGCCGAGGGGCACCTGGGCAATGAGCTTCTGGAATTTCATCTCGAACACGGTCAGGTCCACATTAAAGGGACCCAGCTGATGGCGGTACCCCAGTTCGGCGCTGGTGACCTTTTCGGGCTCCAGGGCGGGATTGGGAAGGATCCGCAGCTGCCCATTGGTGAAGGGAGGTGGCACCACGAAGGCCCCGTTGTAAGTGAAGTCGACGCGGCTCTCGAGGATCTGGGGGCTGCGGGTGGCGCTGTACCAACCGGCGCGGAGGCTGCTCGCCTTGGAGGGGTTCCAGACGATGGCCGCCCGGGGGCTGGTGCGGGACCCTCCCAGGCTCTCATTCTCCGCTCGGATGCCGGCGCTGAGGTTGAGGGTGGAGGTGGCGTTCCAATCCACATTCAGGAAGCCGCCGGAGGCGCTTTCATCCTGCTCCTTCAAGAAGCCGATGAAGATGGCCTTCTTCGCGGAATAGGTGCGGCGGTCCCCGCCGCCCACCAGGTGGAGGTCGCTCAGGATGTTCCAGTTGACCTGCACTTCAATCAGTGTGGAGGCGAAGTCGATCCAATCGTATTCGGCCGCGAAGGCGGGATCGCCGAAGGCGGCGAGGGCGGCGGGGGAGGGCCCCACCACGGACTTTTGGCTCATGTCACTGACCCGGACTTCCGTGCGGAGGTCATTGGTCCATTCCTGGCCCCACCCTCCGTAGACGGTCCGGGTTTTGGTGAGCTGGTAGGGAAACGCCGCGGTTTTGTACGTTCCGTAGAATTTCTGAGCATCCCCGACGCCGAGCCAGAAGGAGGATGGGCCCGTCGTGTAGTCGAACCGGGCCGAACCGTGGTGCTGATGGACCGCATTGTTGTTCAGCTTCACCGGTGAGAGGTCATAGAAGGCGTAGGTGGTCTGGTCAGTGGTCGGGAGAGACGCACCTTCGTAACCGGCGGCGACCCCGAATCCCGCCTTCCCCCAGGTGATGTCCGCGGCTCCCCGGTAGATGCCGTCCATGGCGGAGGAGGCCCGGGCGCCGCCTTGGAGGCCGGACTTGCCGCGACGGGTGGTGATGGCGATGACACCCACCACGGCGTTCGCGCCATAGAGGCTCGAGGAGGGGCCACGCACGACTTCGACCTTGTCGATGAGGTCGATGGAGACGGGCAGGTTGTCGATGTCGACGGAACCAGCGGCGGCATTATAGAGGGGCACGTTGTCGATCAGGATCTGCACCGTTTTGGGCTGCCCCTGCTGCATCGCACCCCGCAGGGTCACGTTGGTGGCGGCGCTGTCCAGCTCGTGCACATCCAGGGAGGTCATCACCTTCAGGGCATCGGAGAGCTTGTAGATGCCCATCTGCCGGATTTCATCACCGGTGAGGATCTCGATGGCCTGGGGGCTGTCGATGAGGCGCTGTTCGCGCTTGCTGGCGCCCTGGATGGGGGTGTTCAGGAGGTCTTCGAGCTCCTGGAGCTCATCTTTCTTGGGGGGTTCCTGGGCCATGAGGGCACAGGAACCCAATCCCAGGATCAGAGCAAGGGAAAGGCGGGAGTGAGGCAAGGGATCCTCCTTGGGGTCAGACCTTGAAGCGGGCCACCAGGGAGCTGAGCTGCTCGGCGAGGTGGCTGAGTTCGTCCACGGTCCGGGTGGTTTCCCGGATGGTGGCGGCCATCTCCTCCATGGCCGCTGCGTTCTGCTCGGCGATGCCGGACAGGCTGTTCATGGCGGTCACCACCGTGGAGCTCTCCTGGCTCTGGGCCTGGCTCTGGGTGCCGATGGTGCGCATGCCCTCGCCGGAAGCGGCGATGGCCTGCTGGATGGTCTTCAGCACCTCACCGGCAGTGTTCACCATGCGGGTGCCATCCACGATGCTCTTATCGCTGGTCTGGATGAGCTGGGTGATCTCCTTCGCGGCACCGGCACTGCGCTCGGCCAGCTTGCGAACCTCCTCGGCCACCACCGCGAAGCCCTTACCGTGCTCACCGGCCTTGGCGGCTTCGATGGCGGCGTTGAGGGAGAGCAGGTTGGTCTGGTTGGCGATCTCGGTGATCACGTTCAGGATGTTGCCGATCTGCTTGGAATTCTCGTTGATGGCCTGCATGCCGCCCACGGCGCCGTCGACGGCGGATGCACCACGGGTGGCGGCTTCCTGGGCCTGTTCGAAGACCTTGAGGGCCTCGGCGACACTGCCGCTCACCACCTGGGTGCCCTTGGCGATGCTCTGCACGTTGGTGTTGGTGGAGGCCACGCTGGATTTCTGGTTCTCAGCCGACTGGGCGATGCTGCTGGCGGTGGAGTTCATCTCGCTCATGCCGGCGGACATCTGCAGGCTGCCTGAGGCGATGTTGGTGCTGATGGCGATCACCTGGTTGACGATGCCCTGCACGTTCTCCACGAACCGGTTGAAGTGGGTGGCCACACCTGCGATCTCGTCATTGCCGTGGACTTCGATGCGGGCGGTGAGATCACCCTCACCCTCGGAGATGTCCCGCATGCGGCCCTGGATGTCCTCCAGGGGGGCCACGATGGCATTGGAGAGGAACTGGGCGCCGAAGAACCCGAGGGCCACCATCACGGCCCCCAGCACGGCCATGAGGCCGAGGCCCTTGGTGATCTCCTTGGAGACGCGGTCATCGTTCACGGCCAGCACCACGAAGGCGCGCTTGGTGGGATCCTCGATGGGGGCGGCCACGCCGACCATGGAGGAGCTGCTGAAGGTCTGGATGTCGCCTTTGCGCTTCAGGCTGTCGGCGAGCTTCACGAGGTCCTTGGCGAAGGCGTCCATGGCCAGGTTGCCGTGCTTGTCATCCCGCTTCTGGGCGAGGACCTTGAGGTTGGAGCCATCCAGGAGGATGACGGCGGCCGCGCTGACATCCTTGTCGCCCTTGGGGATCTTCTCCCCCTTGTCGGTGGTGATCTCGCCGGTGACGAGGCTGTCCAGCGCCTTCTCGGTGTTGGCCACGTCCTCGAATTGGACGAAGGCCTGCACGTTGTCGGCCATGAGCGAGGCCAGGGAGCCACCCTTCTGCTGAAGCGCGTCCTGGCTGGAACTCCTCAGCTTCCAGCTGCTCACGACCACTGCACCCAGGGCCAGCACGATGGTCAGCGCCAGGATGGAGTAGGTCAGCTTCTTGCGGATATTGAGGCTGTCCCAGAAGGCCTGCATGCTTGCTCCCTTGGTGATCGGTATCCAATGGGTCCGATCGACCTAGGGCCTTTCACCCATGAATTTCGGCAATTTGAGGCGAGGGTGACATGGCGGATACCTGTCGCCTGGAGTCAGCGGCTGCCGAAAAAAGCCGTGCCGATGCGGATCTGGTCGGATCCGGCGGCCACGGCGGCCTCAAGGTCATCGCTCATGCCCATGCTGAGTTTCAGACGGCGATGCAGTCGCCCTTCCCACCCGGTGCGCAGGTCGGCCAGTTCTCGGAAGACCTGGGGCACGGCGGGCGGTGGGATGGCCATGAGGCCCCGCAATGGCAGGCGCGTGGATCCGGCCAGGTACTCCATCAAGGCGGGCAGGTCTTCCCGGGGGCAGCCGCCCAGCTTGGTGGCCTCACCCCAGAGGTCCACCTGGATCCAGACGGGCCGGACCACGTTCAGCTCTCCGGCGAGGCGGTCCAGACGGCGGGCCAGATCGAGCCGGTCCACGGATTGGATCTCCGTGAAGGTCTGCAGGGCGGCTTTCGCCTTGTTGGATTGCAGGGGGCCGATGAGCACGAGCTCCACGCCGGGCAGGGCGGGGGCCTTCGCCATGGCCTCTTGCACGTAGTTCTCGCCGAAGCGGGTGAAGCCGAGGGCCATGGCCTCGCGGATCAGGCTCTCCGGCTGCCGTTTCGAAACGGGCAGCAGCTCCACGTCCTCCAAGGGGCGGCCTGCGGCCCTGCAAGCCTGCTGGAGTCGGTTCCGGACCTGCTGGATGCGGCCTTGGAGGCTCATGCCAGGTAGAGGAACCGGTGGCAGGATTCGCACGTGAGCAACAGCTTACCCTCGCGCAACTGGGAGGCGACAACGGGGCGGAGGCGGGTGCGGCAACCTCCACAGAGCCCGTTTTCCACCGCCACCACGGCGCGACCCTGGCGGGCCTCGAGGATCTTCTTGAACCGGGCGAGGTCCGCGGGCGCCAGGGCGCCTTCCAGCTCGGTTCGCTTGGCCTCCAGGAGGGTCCGGGCCTCCACCTGGTTGGCGTGGTCGCCGAGGAAGGCCTCGTGCAGGACGGCGAATTCGGCGGCCTGGGCGGCTTCCCGGGTCGTGAGATCGGCGAGGTCCGCTTCCAGCTGCTGGATCTGGGCATCGGCCTCCTTCAGCGGACGGATGGCGGCGTTGTGGGAACGCTCATGCTCCTCCTGTTCCCGGATGAGGGCGGCGTACTGGACCTTCTGCGTCGCCTCCTTGAGGTGGCTCCGGATGTCCGCGATGGACTTGTCGGCGGTGGCGAGGTCCTTGGCGTGGGTTTCCCGCTTGAGGCGGAGGACCTCCAGTTGCTTGGTCTTGTCGGCCTTCTCCTTGCGAACGGCCTTCAACTTCTGGTCGAGGAGGGCGAGGTCCGGAGGCAGGGCCGCCAGGTCCCGCTCGATGGTCCGGAGGTTGTCCAAGGTGCCTTGGAGGTCGCGCAGGAGCTGGAGGTTGGACATGGTTCCAGCGTAGATCGGGAGGGGGGCTCCGCGGGTGGGCAAAGCGCATTAAGCAAATTAAGAAGAAAATATGAGTCGAAAAATGCAGAAAATGCCACCCGCGTGAGAATTTCCCTTGACGCAAGGAAGGGCTCAGGTCAAATTGGCACTCGTCTGCAGCGAGTGCTAGCAGGTCCATTTCCCTACACCTGGAGGAGGTCCCATGGCCATCACCCCCCTGTTCGATCGCGTCATGCTGAAGCGCGTGGACGCCGCCGAGACCGTCCGTGGCGGCATCATCATCCCCGACACTGCCAAGGAGAAGCCCATGGAGGCCGAAGTCGTGGCCGTGGGCGAGGGCAAGTTCGACGACAACGGCAAGCGCATCCCCATGTCCGTCAAGGCCGGCCAGAAGGTGCTGATCGGCAAGTACAGCGGCACCGAGGTGAAGCTCGATGGCGTGGACATGGTCATCGTCCGTGAGGACGAGATCCTGGCG
>DATFAX010000034.1:0-47969 GCA_035254125.1 Holophagaceae bacterium
GGTGGGCGAGGTGGCGGTGCTCGGCCAGATGGACCACATCGCCCTGTGGAACAAGGCCTCCTTCGAGCGTCGGCTCGCCGCGGAACCCCTCAGCCAGGACGACCTGTCCCAGCTGGCGGACCTGGGGATCTGACGATGAACCAGGTCCAGCACGTCCCCGTGCTCCTCCAGGAAGTCCTCGATACCCTCCAGGTCGCCGGGGATGCCCGCATCCTCGACCTCACCCTGGGCCTGGGTGGCCACGCCGAGGCCCTGCTGGCCCAGTGCGGCCCCCGGGCCCGCTATCTGGGCGTGGATCGGGATCCCGAAGCCCGGGCCCGTGCCCAGGCCCGCCTGGGACACGATCCCCGGCTCACCATCCTCGCCAGCGCCCACGAGGACGTCTTCGACCACCCCGGTTACCAGGCCTGGAAGGCCGAGCACGCTCCGGAGGGTTTCGACGCCATCCTCGCGGACCTCGGCGTCTCCACCCTGCAGCTGCGCACGGCCGATCGCGGCTTCTCCTTCGCCCAGCCCGGTCCCCTGGACATGCGCATGGACACCGAGCATGGCCCCACGGCCCTGGAGTGGATCGCCGAGCAGGATGACCAGACCCTCGCCGACGCCCTCTACCAGTTCGGCGAGGAGCGCGCCTCTCGCCCCATCGCCCGCGCCATCCTGCGCCGCCTCGCGGCCGGCACTCTCCAGACCACGGCGGATCTCGCCGCCGCGATCTACGAGGTGCTCCCCAAGGAAATCGCCAAGCGCAAAAAGCAGATCGACCCCGCCACCCGGAGCTTCCAGGCCATCCGCATCGCCGTGAACGGCGAGCTGGCCCGGCTCGGGGCCACGGTGGAACGGGCCGTCACCCAGCTCAAGCCCGGTGGCCGCCTCGGCGTCATCAGCTTCCACAGCCTCGAGGATCGCATCGTCAAGCAGACCCTGCGCCGCCTGGCGGGCACCTACGACGGCCCCGGCCGCGTGGCCCCGGTGGAACTTCCCAAGGTCGTGAAGCTCGTCCATCCCGGGGGCCTGGCCCCCACCCCCGAAGAATCCCAATCGAATCCCCCTTCTCGATCGGCCCGCCTCCGCGTGGCCGAGAAACTCTGATCGGAGCTCCCATGCTCGAGCGCCAGCCCCTCCAGAACCGCCAGATCGAGAGCGAGGGCATCCTCCGGATGCTGCTCCTCGCCCTGGCCCTGGCCATGCCCCTGGGCAGCCTGATCTACCTCCAGGCTCAGAAGAGCAAGCTTGGCTACGAGATGAGCGAGCTGCGCGACCGCCTCCACAAGGAGGAGGAATTGCAGCGCAAGCTCCTCCTGGAACGCAGTCGTTTCCAGCGCGACGAGGAGATCCAGAACTACGCCAACCGGAGCGGCCTCCAGCCCCGGAAGCAGGGCCATGTCATCAATCGGGCCTTCAACACCGAGGACCAGAAGGTGGCGCGGTTCCGGGCCGTGTCCAGCGAGGAATTCCTCCGCTGAACGGAGGCGGTTCCCGGCCCTCAGCCGTCAGTGCGGGAAAGACCCCGCCTGACGGCTGATCGCTGCCCGCCGCAGGCCCACTTTCCGCGATACTGGTAGCCGATCCGCCCATGGCCTTCCTCACCCCCTCCTCCACCTCGACCTCCCCCCGCCGCCTCCTGGGCCGGCCCGAAGCCCGGGATCTGGCCGTCACCCGGCTGCCCTGGATGATGGGGGCGATCCTGCTGTGGGGCGCGGCCATCTTCACGCGGCTCATCTGGCTTCAGGTGGTGCAGCACAAGAAGTACCAGGCCCAGGCCGATCAGCAGCACACCATCACGGTGCCCGTGCCCCCCATCCGCGGTGAGATCCGGGACCGACGCGGCGAGGCCCTGGCCATTTCCCTCAAAGCCGAGAGCCTTTTCGCCACACCCCGCTTCTTCTATCCGGAGTTCCGCAAGGAGAACGGCGAGCGCTCCTGGGGCAATCCCGACCGCAAGGCGGCCTCGGAAGTGGCCGCCAAGCTGGCCCCCATCCTGGAGCTGCCCAAGGGCGTGGTGATGGAGCGCCTCCTGAAGAAGTCCCCCTTCGTCTACCTGGAGCGGCAGCTGCCCGCCTCGAAGGTGGCGGCCATCAAGGACCTCATCTCGAAGGCGGAGGACGAGGAGGAGGACGGCCGGATCAACGGCTTCAAGGCCCTGGCCTTCCTGGACGAGAGCCGCCGGGTCTACCCCCGGGGCAGCCTGGCCAGCCAGATCATCGGTTTCGTGAACGTGGACGGCCAGGGGCAGCTGGGCATCGAGCAGACCTTCGAGCCCATGCTGGCGGGCCGCAAAGGCGAGTTCGTGGCCGCCAAGGATGCCCGCAACCGCCTGCGTCTCCTCAAGGAGCAGTTCACCCAGACGCCCGTCAACGGCAGCACCCTCCAACTCACCATCGACAGCACCATCCAGCACATCGTGGAGGATTCGTTGGAAGAGGCCGTGCGCCTTTCCAAGCCGGCCACGGCCTACGCGGTGGTGGTGGATCCCAACTCCGGCGAGATCCTCGCCATGGCCGGAACGCCGCGCTTCGATCCAAACCAGCTCCTGCCGAAGAAGTTCCGCAACCGCGGCGAGGCCGAGTTGGGCCCCGCCGAGCGGGAGGAACTGAAGCGGGAGCTGGACCGCCAGCGGGCCGCCCGCAAGGTGCATCCCGTGGAGGACGCCTACGAGCCCGGCTCCACCATGAAGATCTTCACGGCCTCCATCGCCCTCGAGGAACGCAAGGTCCACCTGGGTGAGAAGATCGACTGCATGGGCGGGCGCTGGGTCTATGCCCCGAAGCAGAACGCCATCACGGACACCCACCACCACGGCGTGCTCAGCTTCGAGGAGATCCTCTGGCAGAGCTCCAATATCGGCGCGGCGAAGATGGGCATCCGGCTGGAGCCCTCCACGCACTTCCAGTACCTCCACAAGTTCGGCTTCGGCGAACCCACGGGCCTCAACTTCCCCGGCGAGACCCAGGGTCGCCTGCCCATCCCCGCCGAGTGGAGCGTGCCCACCCAGTACACCCTCAGCTACGGGTACGGCCTCAACGCCTCGCCCCTCCAGGTGCTCATGGCCGGCTGCGCCATCGCCAACGGCGGGAAGCTCATGAAGCCCATCCTGGTGAGCCGCATTTACAACGACAAGGGCTCGCTACTGAAGGAGACCAAGCCGGAAGTGCGCTTCAAGGTGATGAGCGAGGAGACCAGCGCGCTCATGCGCGAGGCACTCAAGGGCGTGGTGACCCAGGGCACGGCCAAGAAGGCCAAGCTGGACGGTGGCGTGGAGGCCTTCGGTAAGACGGGCACCAGCCGCAAGATCATCAACGGCAAGTACGATCCCAAGCGCCATTTCGCCTCGTTCATGGGTTTCTTCCCCGCAGAAGCCCCCCAGTACGGGGTGCTCGTGATGTTGGACGATCCCGCCGGGGACGCCGATGGCGGTGGGGTCGCGGCCCCCGTGTTCAAGAAGATCGGTGACGCCATCCTCCGCTACCGCCAGGGCGGTGGCGATGCGGAGCGGGGCGCCGACCTGAAGCTCTCCCTCCGGGACTGGCCCGTGGGCGAAACGGACGAGGCCGTCATCCACATCCAGGAAGGGCGGGTTCCCGCCCTCAAGGGCCTGAGCCTCAAGGCGGCCATCCAGCGCATCGTCATGGCCGGGGGCGTGCCCAAGGTCGAAGGCAAGCCGGAGGGGTCGGGCGCGGCCCAGGTGAAGGATCAATCCCCGGCACCGGAGGCGGAGCTTCCCCCAGGTGGCGCCGTGATCATCCGAATGGGGGCCCCGTGAAGCTTGGTGACCTGCTGGCCGGCTGCGATGTCCGGGAGCTCCGCGGCGCGGACACGGAGGTAGTGGACCTCACCTGCGACAGTCGCGAGGTGCGTCCCGGTTGGGCCTTCGTGGCCCTGAAGGGGGAGAAGTCCCACGGCGCGGACTTCATCTCCAAGGCCCTCGCCCAAGGGGCCTCCACGATCCTGCTGGACGACGCCTCACGAGAGCTGCCGGAGGGCACCGCCGGTGCCCACCTGCCCGGAGCCCGCCTCGACATGGGCCTCCTCGCCAAGCGCCTGCACGGCGCTCCGGACGAGCACCTGGCCCTCATCGGCGTGACGGGCACCAATGGCAAGACCACCACCACCACTCTCATCCGCCAGCTGTTGCGCGGCTCGGGCATCGGCTGCGGCCTCGTGGGCACCGTGCTCAATGCCGCCGGGGATCGGGAGGAGGAGGCGGTCCGTACCACCCCGGAGAGCCCCAGCTTCTACCGGTGGCTCCACCGCAGCGTGGAAGCCGGTGACCGGGCCGCCGCCGTGGAGGTGAGCAGCATCGGCCTGGAGCTGGGCCGCGTGGCCGGGGCGCGCTTCGAGGTGGGCGTGTTCACCAACTTGACCCAGGATCACCTCGATTTCCACGGCGACATGGAGACCTACTTCCGGGCGAAGCAGGCGCTCATCGGCCTGAGCGATCGCTTCCTCGTGAACGCCGACGACCCCTACGGGCGGCGCCTGCTGGCCGAGGGGCGTCACCGCAGCTACGGCCTCGAACAGGCCGCGGACTACCGCATCACGGACCTCCGGGAGACGGCCACGGGTACGGGCTTCACGCTCACCACCCCCACGGGGACCCACGCCGTGATGAGCCCGCTCCTGGGCCGATTCAACGTGTACAACCTGCTGGCGGCCCTGTCGGCCGTGGCCGAGGCCGGCTTCGACCTCGCGGCGCTGCTTCCCGCGGTCCCCAGGCTCACGGGTGCACCGGGTCGTCTGGAACGCGTGGATTGCGGCCAGCCCTTCGGCGTCATGGTGGACTACGCCCACACGCCGGATGCCCTGCAGAAGCTGCTGGCGGCGGGCAAGGCCCTGCTGCCCGCGGGGGGGCGCCTGCACGTGCTCTTCGGCTGCGGCGGCGAGCGGGACCGCACCAAGCGCCCCCTCATGGCCGCCGCCGTGGCCGAGGGGGCCGACGTGATCTGGCACAGCACGGACAATCCGCGGCACGAGCCCATCGAACAGATCCTGGACGACGCCATGCCCGGCATCCCCGCAGCGATCCGGAGCGATCCCGCCCGCTACCACCGCATCGCCGACCGTGCCCTGGCCGTGCGCGAAGCCCTGGCCGACTGCCGCCCGGGGGACCTGCTCCTGTTGGCGGGCAAGGGCCATGAGCCCTATCAGGAGATCGCCGGCGTGAAACATCCGTACAGTGACCGCGGCGCCGTGGAAGCCGCCTTGGGAGGCGCACGATGATCGATGGACTGACGCGGATCCTCGTCCGAGACCTGGAAACGCTGGATCGGGAAGTGGGACTCTATCCCGACGACGCGAGCCTCTGGATCGCCGTGCCCGGCCAACCCACGCCCGGCGGCAACCTGGCCCTCCACCTCTGCGGCAACCTGCGCCACTTCATTGGGGCCACCCTGGGCGACACGGGGTACGTGCGGAACCGGGAGCAGGAATTCGCCGCCTCGGGCCTGAGCCGTGAGGCCGTGCGCCAGGAGGTGGCCCGCGCCCTCGCCGACGTGCGGGGGGCCCTCCAGGGCCTCCAGGCCTGGCGACTGGAAGAGGACTACCCCCTGGAGATCCAGGGTGTCCGCCTCCCCCTGGACACGGTGCTCATGCACCTCAGCGGGCACCTCGCGTTCCACCTCGGGCAGGTGGATTACCACCGCCGCGCCGCCACCGGGGATCGCACTTCCGCGGCCCCCCTGGCCCTGGCGCCGCTGGAGTCCCGGTGAGCGGCGGCTTCAGCTTGGGCGAAGCGGCGCGCCACCTCGGCGCCCAGCTCCGAGGCGAGGTCGGCCTCGTGCCCTCGGCGCTCTCCCTCGACACCCGCACGATCCAACCCGGCGAGTGTTTCGTGGCCCTGCGGGCCGAGCGGGATGGCCACGCCTACGCCGCCCAGGCCGTGGCGGCGGGTGCGAGCTGCCTGCTGGTGGACCACGCCCTCGACCTCCCCGTGCCCCAGTTGGTGGTGGCCGACACCCTCGCCGCCATGCAGGCCTGGGGCCAGGCCCGCCTGGCGGCCGTGCGTCCCCGGGCCGTCTTCGGCGTCACGGGCAGCGTGGGCAAGACCAGCACCAAGGAGTTGCTGGCCGCCGCCGTATCCGGCTGGAAGACGCCCGGGAACCGGAACAACACCCTGGGCCTGCCCCAGACCCTGGCCACCATGCCGGCAGGGCAGGGGGCCGCCGTGTTGGAAATGGGGATGAGCACGCCCGGGGAGATCCGCCGCCTCACGGAGATCGCGCCCCTGGATTTCGGCCTCATCACCCTCGTGGGCACCGCCCACATCGAAAACTTCGCCGAAGGGCAGGAAGGCATCGCCAAGGCCAAGGGCGAGTTGGTGGCGGGCCTGCGACCCGGCGGCGCCTGGACCCACCTCAGCACCGATCCCTGGTGCGCCTGGATCAGCCGTCAGCCCTGGGCGGCCCACACCCTGGCGGTGCCCGTGGGGCCCGGCTCCGAGTTCGGCTGGGAGCGCTGGCATTCCCTCGGTCCCCGGGGCGAGGCCTTCACCCTGCGAACCCCGGATCATCGGGTGCCGGTGGAGATCCGCCTGCGGGGGGAGCATCAGGTGCGCAACGCCGCCCTGGCCGCCACCGTCGCATTGTTGGCGGGCTGGAAGGTGGACGCGGTGGTGGCGGGCCTCGCCCTGGCCGAGCCCGAGTGGGGGCGCGGTCGCCTGACGGCCCTGCGCGGCGGGGGGTGGCTCCTCGATGAGAGCTACAACGCGAGCCCGGACAGCATCCTGGCCTGCGGGGCGAGTCTGCTGGAGCTGCAGGGCGGGGAGCCCGTGGCCGTGCTCGGCGCCATGCGGGAACTCGGGGATACGGCCGAGCAGGCCCATCGCCAGGTGGGAGAAGGACTCAGGGCCCTGGGCGTGGCGCGCCTCCTGGCCTTCGGCGAGCACGCCCCTGCCTACGCGGAGGCCTTCGGTCCCGGGGCCACGGCCTTTCCGGATTTCGAATCCCTGCGCGATGATGAAGCAGGTCTCTCCACGCTTTCCGCCGACGCCCGCGTCCTCGTGAAAGGCAGCCGTTTCTACCGCACGGAACGCGCGGTGGAGTGGCTCCAATCCCACCTCGCCTGACCCCCTTCCGGATTCCCATGCTGCTCTGGCTCTCCCAGCACCTCCTCTTCGGCCTCAAGGGCCTCACGGTCCTCCGCTACATCACCTTCCGGGCCGCCATGGCCGCGGCCACGGCCATGGTGCTGAGCCTGATGCTCGGCCCCTGGCTCATCCGCACCCTGCGTCGGCTCAAGATGGGGCAGCACATCCGCCAGGAGGGGCCGCAACACCACCAGGGTAAGTCCGGTACGCCGACCATGGGGGGCCTCCTCATCCTCGTGGTGATCGCGCTGAGCACCCTCATCTGGGGGGACCTCAAGAGCGGCGCCATCTGGATGTGCCTCCTCGCCCTCATCGGCTTCGGCACCGTGGGCGCCTTCGACGACGCGAAGAAGCTCATGAAGAAGCAGAACCTGGGCCTCACCTCCTGGCAGAAGATGGGCCTGCTCACGCTCATCTCCGTGACCGTGGCCTGGGTGATCCTCCACTTCGACATCCGGGGCGCCAACACCAGCCAGCTGTCGGTGCCCTTCTTCAAGAACTTCAAGCCAGACGTGGGCTACTTCCTCATCCCGTGGATCTGGCTCGTCATGGTGGGCACCAGCAACGCCGTGAACCTCACGGACGGCCTGGATGGCCTGGCCGCGGGCGGCGTCCTCATCGTCACCGTCACCTTCGCGATCCTCTGCTACGTGGGCGGCCACATCAAGATGGCCAACTACCTGCTCGTGCCCCACGTGCCCGGGGCGGCGGAAGTGACCGTGTTCCTGGGCGCCATGGCCGGGGCCTGCCTGGGCTTCCTCTGGTACAACGCCCACCCCGCCGAGGTCTTCATGGGCGACACCGGCTCCCTGGGCCTGGGTGGTGCGCTCGGTACCGTGGCCGTCATCACCAAGCAGGAGCTGCTGCTCGTCATCGCCGGTGGCCTCTTCGTCCTCGAGGCCTTCAGCGTGATCCTGCAGGTGGGCAGCTACAAGCTGCGCGGTGGGAAGCGCATCTTCCGCATGGCGCCCTTCCACCACCACATGGAGCTGGGCGGCCTCGCCGAGACCAAGGTTGTCATCCGGCTGTGGATCACGGCCATCGTGTGCTGCATCCTCGCTTTGAGTTCGTTGAAGCTGCGCTGAAACTCCCCTAAACCCAAGGGCGCCTTCCCCGTGAATGGGGCAGGAGTCCCCGTGCCCGAGCTCGTCATCGAATCCATGGGTCTGTGTTGCCGCCACGGGGACGTGGTGGCGGTCTCAGGGCTGGATCTGGCCGTTCCCAGGGGGAGCGTCTTCGGATTCCTGGGGCCTAACGGCGCCGGGAAGACCTCCACGATCCGCATGCTGCTGGGGCTCAAGGCCCCGGCGTCAGGTACCCTCCGCCTCCTGGGGGAGGAGGTGAGGGCCGGGGCCGCGGTGGCGCTCGGCCGCATCGGCAGCATGGTGGAGCATCCCTCCCTGTATCCCCATCTCACGGCGGGGGAGAATCTCCGGATCACCTGCCGGATGCGCGGCCTGGGTCCGCGGGAGGTGGATCGGGTGCTGGAGCGGGTAGGCCTGGTCGCCGCCGCCGATCAGCTGGTCCGCACCTTCAGTTTGGGCATGCGCCAGCGTCTCGGGTTGGCCCTGGCCTGGGTCGGCGAACCGGAGCTCCTGATCCTGGACGAGCCCACCAACGGCCTGGATCCCGCCGGCATGCGGGACATCCGGGCGCTGCTCAAGGAATTGCCCCGAGCGAAGGGAACCACGGTCTTCCTCTCCAGCCACCTGCTGGGTGAGGTGGAGCAGGTGGCTTCCCACGTGGGGGTGCTCCATCAGGGGCGACTCCGTTTTCAGGGGACCTTGGAGGCCCTGAAGGCGGGGGTGGGGCATTCCCTCCGCATCGGGGTGTCCGAGCCCGAGCGGGCGCTGGCCCTGCTTCAGGGGGCGGGTTACGGCGCCACGCCGGGGGAGGAGGGTAGCCTCCAGGTGAGCTACCTCGGCGAGGCGCAGGCCGCCCGCATCAACGCCCTGCTCGTGGCGGCGGGACTTGGTGTGCACCACCTGGCGATGGAGCCCTCCAGCCTTGAACGGATCTTCCTCGGCCTGACGGAGGTCGCTTGAGCACCTGGATCGCCTTGGCACGGGCCGAAGCCCTGAAGTTGAAGCGCAGTCTGGCGCTGCTCGTAGTGGCCGCGGCTCCGGTGCTGACCACCCTCCTCTACTTCCTCGTGATGATGAAGGATCGCAAGGGTGTGGCGTTGGCCCAGCCTTGGGAGAACTACGCCCACATCGTGCTCTCCCTCTGGTCCTTTCTGGCCCTGCCCATGCTGGCCACCCTTCTCGCGACCTTGGTGAATGGGGTGGAGCATCAGAACGGCATGTGGAAGCACCTCTTCGCCCAGCCGGTGCCGAGGTGGAGGATCCTGGCCGTCAAGGCGGCCGCTTCCCTGGTGCTGCTGGGCTTTGCCTGCTTCCTCCTGCTGCCCTGCATGGCCATATTCGGGAAGCTGCTCCACATGCTGAAGCCGGGGCTGGGCTTCGGTGCGCCCATCCCGCTCCGATCGCTCGCCCTTGCGGTGGCCCGGCCCTTCTTCGCCGCCTGGCTGATGCTCGCCCTCCACCAGTGGATCAGCCAGCGGTCGCCCAGCATGACCCTCAGCCTGGGCAGCGGCATGCTCGGGCTCATCGGGGCGTTCGTCGTGGTCAACTCCGACCGGTGGGGGCCCCTCTACCCGTGGTGCCTCGCCCTGAGGGCCACCCAGCCGGGACCGGCCCCCATGGGGGTGATGATCCTCGGCGTCGGGGGCGGGCTCCTGATCTGGGCGCTCGCCTGCTGGGACGGATCCCGCCGGGGCTAAGGATCGTCCGGCCTCAGAGGGTGGGCGCCGTTCCCCGTCGCTCCGACCAGAGCGGTGCCACCTTCAACGGCTGGGGTTGGCCGAACACGAAGCCCTGGCCCCAGGGCACGTCCGCGTCCATGACGGCTTGCAGTTCCTCGGCGGTTTCGATGCCCTCGGCGATGAAGCCGATGCACATGCGCTGGGCGAAGACGGAAAGGGCGTTGAGGAGGGCGGCCTGGTAGGGGCGCCGGTGGGCCTGCTCCACGAGGGAACGATCGGCCTTGATGAAGTCCGGGGCCAGGCGCGCCATGTGGGTGAGGCTGGCCACGCCGGCTCCGAGATCATCCACCGCCAGCTGGAGTCCGTGGCTGCGAAGGCTCTTGGCGCAGTTCTGGAGGAGGTCCAGGTCATGGATGCCGTGGCTCTCGGTGAACTCCACCACCACGCTGAGGGGCGGGATCTGCAGATCGCTGAGCCAGCCCTGCAGCTTGCCCCAGAAGCGCGGGCTCTCCAGGGTCATGGGCTCCACGTTGATGAAATGGAGTCGATCCGAAGGCACCTGGTCGCGCATGGCCTTGAAGGTGGATTCCAGGCAGAGGAGGTCCACTTCCAGGCGGGTGGCGTCGTCGAGGTTCACGAAGTCGAGGTCCGCCAGGCTGCAAAGGCGGCCCCTGGGATCCGTGAAGCGGGTCAGGTATTCTTGGGCCACGGGCTCCATCTCGCGCAATCCGAGCACCGGCTGGGCATGGGCCTGAAGGGGCTGGCGGCCTTCCAGGATCGCCCTCAGCAGGGCCGTGGCGTGGGGAGTCATGACCCTCGAGTGTACTCCGGCCATTGGAACCCGTCGCGGGTTACGCTGGGAGCGGAGGATCGGCATGTCCAGGACCTTGGTGGTGGGAGCGGGGCGCTCGGGGCTGGCGGCGGTGCGGCACCTCCGGAACCTGGGGCGCGAAGTCGTCCTCACCGATCGCATGGCCGGGCCCGGGGCCGCCGTGGAGACGGAACTGAACCACCTCGGCGTGGCCGGCGTGTGGGGGGACCACCCCCTCAGCCTCCTGGCCGACTGCGAAGCGATCGTCCTCAGCCCGGGCATCCCCCGCAGCGTGCCCTTCATCGCCGAAGCCCTTCGGCGGGGCATCCCCGTCATCGGAGAAGTGGAATTGGGGCATCGCGCCCTGCGGGGCCGACCGGAGGGCGGCATGATCCTCGCCATTACGGGCACCAACGGCAAGAGCACCACCACCGATCTGCTGGCCCACCTCCTGCAAAGCGCCGGCCTGCCCGCGGTGGCTTGCGGGAACCTGGGCACGCCCTTCGTGGAAGCGGTCGAACACGCGCTGCCCGGCACCCGCTTCGCGCTGGAATTGAGCAGCTACCAACTGGAGAGCCTGGACGCCTTCCACGCGGAAGGCGCCGCCTTCCTGAACCTCACACCGGACCACCTGGCCCGCTACGGCACGCTGGAGCCCTATCGCCAAGCCAAGCTGCGCATCTTCGCCGGGCAGACGGCGGCGGATCTCCGCGTGGTGCCTGCGGGGGCGCCGGAGATCTGGAAGGACGCGCCGGGTGGGGGCGTCGCGGCCACCTTCGGCTGGGGCGAGCCCCAGGGCCCCGGGGCCTTCTGCGACGCGGAGGGCTTCCTGAAGGTGAAGGATCGCGAGGGCTCCGTCACCTCCCTGCTGCACCGCTCCGAAATGCGCATTCCCGGGGACCACAACGTGGAGAACGCCCTGGCGGCGCTGCTCCTGGCCCGGCATGGTGGTGCCCCCCTGCCTGCGCTCGTGGAAGGCCTGAAGACTTACGGTGGCCTCGCCCATCGCATCGCCCTCTGCGGCGAACGGAACGGCGTGAAGGCCTACAACGACTCCAAGGGCACCAACGTGGATGCCACCCTCATCGCCCTCAGGGCCCTTCCCGGGCCTCTGGTGGTGCTGCTGGGGGGCACCGACAAGGGAGCCAGCTATGAACCCCTGCGCGCAGCCCTGGCCGGGAAGCTCCGCCGCCTCGTCTTCCTGGGCGACGCCATCCCGCAGCTGAAGCGGGACCTGGGCGATCTGCCCCACGACGAACTCTGGGATTTCGACGTGGCCGTGGCCCGGGCCCTGGCCCTGGGGCAGCCCGGGGACCAGGTGCTGCTGAGCCCAGCCTGCGCCAGCTTCGACCAGTTCAAGAACTTCGAGGAACGGGGGGAGCGCTTTGAGTCCCTCGTCCACGATTGGGCCCAGGCCTGAGGCGCGAGCATGATCCCCGTGCTGCTGGTCCAGGCCCCGCCGGCCCCCGCCCAGGATCCCCTGGCCATCCTGAAGCCCCTGGAGGGCGAGTGGGAGGGCGAAGGGAGCGGCCAGCCCGGCGCGGGCACCGGCGGCTGCACCTTCCGCGCTGACCTGGGGGGGCGCACCTTCGTGCGGCGCAACTGGGCGGAGTACCCCGCGGCCCAGGGCCGACCCGCCTACCGGCATGAGGACCTGCTCGTGGTGGGTGCCACACCCAAGGGCCTCCAGGCTGTGTACTGGGACAACGAGGGGCATCGCATCGACTATGCGGTGACGTCGCCGGAGGCCGGTGTCGTCGTCTTCCTCGGTGAAGCGCAGCCTGGCGCGCCGCGCTTCCGGATGACCTACCGGAGCCAGGGGAAGGACGCCCTCGGCCTCCTGTTCGAGATCGCCCCGCCGGGGCAGCCGGAGGCCTTCAAGCCCTACATCCAGGCGAAGCTGCGCCGGAAGTGACCCGCGGCCGGATCGGGATCGTCACCGCTCCGGCAGGGGCTCCGCCTCGCTCCGCTCCACCGCCAGCAACACCACGGCCCCGAGGATGAACAGGGCCCCCAGGGCCTGCATGGGGGTGGGGATCTCGTTCAGAAGCAGGGCCCCGAAGCAGGCGGCGGAGATGGGCTCGGTGGTGCTCACCATGGCGGCCCGCGGTGCGCCGATGCGGGCGAGGCCCGCCAGATGCAGGGGGATGGGCAGCACGGTGCAGAGGAAGGCGATGCCGAGCAGGGGCTTCCAGGCCTGCAGGGCCAGCATCGGCTGCCAGGCATCCGTGGCGAGGGCCCAGCCCAGGAAACCGAAGCCGGCGGTGGTGATGACGCAGGCGGCCACCTGCAGCGTGGGCAGGCCCCGCTGCACCCGCTCGCCCAGCAGCAGGTAGGTGGTGTACCCCACGGCAGTGGCGAGGCCCATGAGCACGCCCAGCGTGTCCGTGGCGCCGCCCAGCCGGCCCACGGCCAGGGCCGTGCCGCCGAGGGAGAGGCCGAGGGCGAGGGCATCCCGCCCCGTGAAGGGGTGGCGCCCCCGCAGCCACGTCACCACCGCCACGAGGGCGGGGTAGAGGTAGAGCAGCACGGCGGTGAGGGCCACGGGGATGCGGCGCGCGCTGAGGAAGTAGAGCCCCGCCTCCACCACGTAGAGGGCCCCCATGGCCATGAGGCCCAGGACCGTGCCCAAGGGGATGCGCACGGTGCCCCCCCGCGCCAGCAGCCACGCCCAGAGGGCCGCCGCGGCGATGAGGAAGCGGAAGGCGAGCAGCGTGGGCACGCCGAGGCCCAGGGCCCCGGCTTGCCGGTTGAAGATGGAGAGCATGCCGAAGGCCAGGCCGGAAGCGGCCACGAGCAGGATGCCCGTGAGGGTGCGCTTCGGGTCAGACACCGAAGAGCTTCAGGGCTTCATCGATTTTGAGCGCCATGGCGCGGTCCTGCTCGGTGACGCCCCCGGCATCGTGGGTGGTGAGTTTGATGCGCACGTAGCCCCAGCCGAAGGCCAGGTCGGGATGGTGGTTGGCCGCCTCAGCGGGGCCCACGAGGGCGGAGACCATGTTGTAGGCGGTGATGAAGTCCGGGGTGCGGAGGTCGAGGTGCAGGGCGTTGTCGCGTTCGATCCAGCTCATGGGCGTGCTCCACGGGCCCCGGATGTGGGGCCGCATCCTTGATTTCACCACAGGCCCGGAGTCAGCGCAGGGCGGGGAGCTCCAGCTGGTTCCAGCGGGTCATGCCCCCGGTCAGCGACCGCACCTTCGAGAAGCCGGCTTCCTGCAGGATGGTGGCGGCCTGGTTGGAGCGGCCGCCTGCCTTGCACACGGTGACGATGGCTTGATTCCGGAAGACCTCCAACTCGCCGAGCCGTGCGGGCAGCTGGGGCAGGGGGATGAGCCGGGCGCCGTCCAGGTGCCCCAGGGGACCCTCCCACTCGTCGGGATTGCGCACGTCCACGAGCACCAATGCCTCCTGGGCATCCCGCAGCTCCTCGCAGGTGATCTGGGGAATGCCCGAGCAGCCCGCGCCCACCTCGCATACGGCGCCGCCCACGGGGATGTCGATGCCCGTGGCTTCCCGGGTGCAGGCGAGGTTCGCCTTCACCACGGCCTTCATCCAGTCCGCGGCGGGGAGCTGGAGCCCCTGGAGCCAGGTGACGTAGGCCTCCCGGGTTCGGGGCTGGAGACGGGGATTCTCGCGACGCTGCACGCCCAGGGTCGAGTGGGTGGCGCCCCGGTAGTCGTGGCCGGGGAAGATGAGCAGATCGTCCTCCAGGGGGCCGAGCTTCTGGAGGGCGTCCCAGTGCTGGCCCGGATCGCCGCCGGGCAGGTCCGTGCGACCCGCGCCACCCTCCCCGAGGAAGAGGAAGTCCCCCGTGAGCAGGCGATCCGGAAGCCGGAGGCTCATGCTGTCGCCGGTGTGGCCGGGCGTGTGCAGCACGTCCAGGGGGATGCCCCCGATTTGGAGGCGACGACCTTCCGCCACCCGGAGGCTGCCCTCGGCGATGCGCGACGCCTCATGCACCACGTGCTCGGCCCGGGTGCGGTCGCGCAGGAGGGCACAGGCAGAGAGGTGGTCCGCGTGCACGTGGGTGTCCAGCGCCATGCGCAGGGTGAGCCCGCGGTCCCGGAGCACGGCGAGGTAGTGGTCCTCGCGGCCCAGCAAGGGGTCCACCAGGGCCGCCTCCCGCGTGTCCGGAGACGCGATGAGGTAGGTCCGGCAGTTGCCATCGTTCAGCTGTTCGAAAAGCATCGGGAGCTCCGGGAAGCTCCCCAGCCTACACCGATGCGGGCGCCCCGAGGAGTTCGTGGAGTTCGGCTTTCAGGAGCCACTCTTGGGGGAAACGAGCGGCCTCCGCCTGCAGCGCGGCCAACCGGTCCGCCGCGGGGGCACCGGTGGCCCGGAGCTGGCGCACCTGGCGATAGAGGTCGGCCACGGCCCCCGGCAGGGCCTCCGCCTTGGCCTGCTGGGCCTTCACTTCGCCTTCGCCGGCGGCGAAGGCGTTCATCTCGCCGAACCAGCGGTCCCAGGTGGCAGGATCCGCGGGGCCCCCGGCCACGGAGGGCAGGGTGGGGGAGACGAAGAGGTGGGCCCAGGAGGGCAGGTCCAGGGGGCGGCCATCCAGATGGCCGCGGAGGTTCACCACCTCGCCGCCGCCCACGGCGAAGCCCGTGAGGAAGAGGCCGCTCTTCAGCTCGAAACTGAAGGCGCCACGGGTCGGCAGCGGAGCCTCGCCGAAGACCACCAGGGCCTGGCCGGGCCAGGGGTTCGCCAGGGCCTTGCCCAGGCGGCTCGCCATGATGGGGCCCTCCAAGCGGGCCACGGCGGTGCTGAGCCCCGGTGCGATCTCGTGGTCGGCGGCGATGCGTTCCACCACCTTGCCGGTGAGCTCCAGGCCATCGGCCAGGACCAGGTGGTTCACGGTGCGGGCGCGGAGGGCCTCCTCCAGGCCGAAGTCGCCGCCACGCTTCCAGGCCAGGGTCTGCTCGAATTCCGCCAGCACTTCGAAGAGGTGCTCGAAATCCCGGGCCACGAAGAGCTGGGGCTGCATACGGGTGATGTCGTACTCGGTCTCGGTGCAGATGAGGCCGTGGGGCACCTTCTTCACGGCCTCGGTGAGGCAGTGCTGGGCCTCGCCCAGGGAGCTGAGGATGCCGGCGCCGTAGATCTTGGGATCCTCGCAGGTGCCCACGAGGCCATACTCCGCGGTCCACCAGTAGAGGCGGGAGGCCTTGGTGTTCTCGCTGACGTAGCGGCGGCTGGCGGCGGTGGCGTGCAGGCGTTCCTCGGCGTGGGCGATGTCTTCGGCCGTGGCGGTGGGATCTTCCTTCACCACGGAGAGGTTGCGGATGGCCTCGAACATGGCCTCATCTTCCACGGAGGCGATGGCCTTGAAGCCGACCAATCCGCAGGCTTTCAGGTACTCGGCATAGCGGGCGTTCGCGAGGATGGGGGCGTGGCCGGCGCTCTCGTGGATGATGTCCGGGGCCGGGGTGTAGGCGATGTGCTCATGGGTGCGGATGTCGCAGGCGATGGCGAGGACGCCCAGGGTCTGCAGCTCCGTGAAGACGGCGGGCGGGATGAATCCCCGAACCGCCACGGCGGACCAGCCCAGCTTGGCCAGCTTCTCGTTCATCTCGTCGAGGCTGGGGATGGATTCGCTGCCGATGCCCGTGGCTTCCAGGCCCTCGAGGTAGACGCCATGGGCCTTGTCCGCCAAGTGGGCCTTGAGCCGGTGCAGGATGTGCCGCCACACGGCCTGATCCCGGGAGGTGTAGGCGTCGTAGTCCTGGGTCACCACGTAGCGCCGCAGGTGGGCGGGGAGCTTGGCGATGGCGGCTTCGGTGGGGCGCATGGGAACCTCGGACCTTCCAAGTTAAGGTCTCGGAGGTAAATCGGAAATTCAGAAAATATCGAAGAGTTGGTCGCTTTATCGACGATTGCTCTTCAGGCGCTTCCGCAGCGGCGCGAGGATGGCTTCGGCCTCGGGGCTCCAGCCGCCCTCGGGGCCCAGGGCCACGACTTCCACGGCCTGGGGGTTGGCCTCGCGGAGGGGCCAGGCCTTGAGATCCGCGGGGATGGGCGCCATGCGGCGCAGATCCGGCGCGATGGCGGCGGCACCGTAGGCACGGAGGAGATCGAAGAGGTGGAGGAAGCTCTCGGCGCGTCCCATCTCCCTCACGGCGACCCCGGCGTTCTCGAAGCGGGCGCGGTTGGCGCCGCCGTAGGGGTCGTCCCGAAGCCAGTCCACAAAGGGATGGCCCTGGAGGTCGGCCACTTTGAGGGAGGCCGCGCCGGCCTTGGCCTTGGCGAAGGCCGATTTGACGGGGGCCAGCACCACGAAAGGCAGGTTCAGGAGGCTCTGGGTGCGCACGCCCTCGTGGGGGGGCAGGGGTGTGAATCCAAGCGCCAGGTCCAGCTGGCGGGTTTGCACTTGCCGCACCAGCTCGTGCGCCCCGCCGAAGGAGGCTTCCACTTTCACGCCATGGGCGGCGGCGGCCTGGGCCAGCTCGGGCAGGAGCAGGGTGCTCAGGGTGGGGTTGAGGCCGAGGCGGAGGTGGGCCTCCAGGCCCGCCTGATCCTTGAGGCGCTTGAGGTCTAGCGCGTGCAGGGGACCCTGGGCCGCGGCGTAGAGGCGCTCGCCGCGGGCCGTGAGGCGCAGCTTGCGTCCGGGGCCCCGCTCCAACAGGGGTGCGCCGTCGGTGAGGCCCTGCTCCAGGGCCTTGAGGTGCTCGCTGACCACGGAGCGGGCCACGGCCAGGTGCTGGGCGGCGCCCTCCAGGGAGCCCGTTTCCACGGCGGCCACGAAGGCTTCGAGCCAGGTGAGGTGTCGGGGCAGCTTGCGCGTCATGAGCCGAGTATGCCCCGAGCGTGCATCATGGATCCATGTCCGATGCCCTCCGCGCCCTCTTCGCCGACCTGCGTTTCGGGGGCACGCGCCTGGATCCCGATGGCGGGACCTGCTTTGTGGCGGAGGGCCGCATCCTCGTGGAGGACCTGCTGGCCTGGGGGCGGGCCGGGAGGGTGGACGTGGTGGCGGTCCTGGCCGAGGAGGGCCAGGCCGAGGCGGCGCGGACCCTGTTGCCCCAGGGAACGGCGCTGCTGACGGCTACGAAGGCGGAGCTGGAACAGCTCACGGGCTTCCCCTTCCACCGGGGCCTCCTGGCCGCCGCACGGGTGCCCGAGCCTCGCCCCCTGGACGCGCTGGCCATGGTGGACCGGCTCCTGGTGCTGCCCGCCACGGCGGACGCCGAGAACCTGGGGCAGCTCCTGCGCACGGCGGCGGCCCTGGGGCTCGAGGGGGCGGTGCTGGGACCCGGTCCCGATCCCTTCAGCCGCCGGGCGGTGCGGGTGTCCATGGGGGCCAGCTGGAAGCTGCCCCTCTGGCAGGTGGAGGACCCCTGGGGGGCCCTGGGAGGTTGGAAGGCGGACGGTGGCGAGGTGGTGGGCGCGGCCCTGCCCGGTTCCGTGCCCGCCGCGGACTGGCATCCCGGAGACCGCACGGCCCTGGTTCTGGGGCCGGAAGGACCGGGCCTCTCGGAGGGTGACCTCGCGCGCTGCGATCGCACCGTGCGCATCCCCATGGCCCCGGGCGTGGACAGCCTCAATGTCGCCGCCGCCGGGGCCATCCTCATGGCGAAGCTGGCGGGTGCCGTCTAGTCCCGCCCCAGCACCTGCTCCAGGGCCGCCATCTCCTGCAGGGTGCTGCTCACGGCGGAGCGCGCTTCGCGGATGAGGAGGAGGCTGGCGTGCAGCAGCGCGCCGGCGCCGAAGACCCCGAGCCCCACGGGGATCCAGGCGGGCAGGCCCCGGACGATGCCGCCCAGGCCGATGGTGAAGCTGCAACCCACGAGGAGGCCGATGGCACAGTAGAGCACCGTCATGGCGGTGCGGAGCATGAGGGCCCGGTGGTGGAGCCTGGGCAGCTGATCCGCCAGGAGTCTGGAGCGCGCGGGCTCGTGGGAATGCCCTTCGGCCTCCCGGGCCAGGCTCCGCACGCGGTCCACCACCCGGCTGAGCCGGTTGGAAGTGGAGAGGACGAGGGTTCCCGAGGCGGAGATGAGCACCGCGGGGGTGATCATGGCGCCGAGCACTTCATTGGCGGGAGCGGGCATGGCCCCACGGTAGCAGGGTTCAGGCGCTGTAGCCGCCGTCCAGCACCAGCTCCACGCCGGTGGCGAATCGCGCTGCGTCGCTCACAAGGTAGAGGATCCCCTCGGCGATCTCCTCGGGCTCGGCGAAGCGCTTCTGCCCGGGGCCGGGGGACTGGGCCTCCATGGCCTGCCAGGCGCCCTCCAGGCTACCGGTGGACTTCACGAGGTCCTGGAAGAAGGGCATGGATTCCCACATCGCCGTGCGCACCCCACCAGGCAGCACCGCGTTGACGCGGATATGCTCGCCGATCAGCTCCAGGGCGGCACTGCGGGCCAGCATGGAGACGCCAGCCTTGCTGGCGGCGTAGGCGGCGGCTCCCGGTGTGGACTTGCGCCCCGAGGCGGAGGACACGAGCACGATGCGGCCTGGGCGGTCGGCGGTGGCGGTGATCTTCATGGCTTGGGCGGCGGCGCGCAGGCCGAGGAAGCAGCCATCCAGGTTCACGGCCATGATGCGCCGCCAATCCGCCAGCGAGGTTTCCGTCACGGGCGATCCGTGGGAGATGCCCGCGGCGAGCACGGCGATGTCGAGCGCCGCCCAACGGGCCATGACCTCATCAAGGGCGGTCTCCCACTGGGCCTCGGCGGTCACGTCCAGGGCCACCGGCACGGCTTCTCCGCCGGCCTGGACGATCTGGGCCGCCACGGCTTGGGCGCCCTCGAAGTCGCAATCGGCCAGGGCGACCTTGGCCCCTTCGCGGGCCATGCAGAGGGCCGTGGCACGGCCGATGCCGGAGGCGGCGCCGGAGATCAGGGCGATCTGGGAAGCGAGGCTGGGATTCAGAGGTCCTCCGCGTTGAAGGGCCCCAGCCTACCGCTGCTCGGGCCGCCGGAGGAAGGGCACGACGTTGGAAGGGGCCGCTTCGCCTTCGGGGGACTCCGGAGCCATCGCGGCCTCCAGGTCCTCCACCCGGTAGGTGTTCTCCACACCGTTGTCCCAACGCACGTAATAGGGCCGGGGCGCGGCACCCGGCTTGTGGGGGCGCTCCCCCGCGAACAGGACCGTGCCCGGGGCGCCGCCGCCCTGGGCCTCCGGCACCCAGTGGGGCCAGGCCCCGCCATACATGGTCACGCCGGCGCGGGTCAGGCGGACCCGATCGCCGGCGGTGAATTCCAGCTCGCTCAGCCCCACACCCGCTTGCCGGCCACCCAGGTGCCCACGGTCTTGCCGGGGAGCTCCCAGCCCTTGAAGGGGGTGTTGTAGGACTTGGATTGGATGAACTCGCGGTCCACCTTCACCTTGGCGGCGAGGTCGATGAGGGTGAAGTCGGCGGGGGCACCCACCTTCAGGCTGCCGAGGCCCTGGCGGTCGAGGTGGAACACCTCCGCGGGGCGGTTCGTGAGCAGGCTCACGGCGCGCTCCAGGGTGATGACCTTCTTGGCCACCAGCAGTTCCAGGGCCAGGGGGAAGGCCGTCTCTAGGCCGATGACTCCGAAGGCGGCGATGGGGAGCTCGCACTCCTTGTCATCCCAGCCGTGGGGGGCGTGGTCGGTGGCGATGGCGTCGATGGTGCCGTCAGCCAGGGCCTCCAGGATGGCCTGGATGTCGGCTTCGCTGCGGAGGGGCGGGTTCATCTTGAAGTCGGAGTCGAAGCGCATGAGCTCCTTGTCCGAGAGGGCGAAGTGGTGGGGCGTCACCTCGGTGGTGACCTTGAGGCCCCGCTGCTTGGCCTCGCGGATCATGCGAAGGCTGCCGGCGGTGCTGATGTGGGCCAGGTGCAGGTGGCCGCCCGTGTGCTCGGCGAGCACGATGTCACGGGCCACCATGGCCTCCTCGGCGGCCGCGGGGATGCCCAGGCAGCCCAGCTTCGCGGACACGTGCCCCTCGTGCATGTAGCCCTTGCCGGCGAGGTCCTTGTCCTCCTCGTGGGCGACGATGGGCACGTCCAGCCACTTGGTGTACTCCAGGGCGCGCCGCATGATGGCGCTGTTCATCACGGGCAGGCCGTCATCGCTGAAGGCCACGCAGCCGGCGGCCTTGAGGGTGCCGTAGTCGGCCAGCTCCTCGCCCTTGAACTCCTTGGTGACGGCCCCGATGGGGAAGTAGCGGGCGAGGTCGGCCTTCTTGGCGCGGTCGAGCATGAGCTCCGTGATGGCCACGTTGTCGTTCACGGGCTTGGTGTTCGCCATGGCGCAGACGGCGGTGAAGCCCCCGGCCACGGCCGCGCGGCCGCCGGTCTCGATGGATTCCTTGCGGGTCTGGCCCGGCTCGCGGAAGTGCACATGCAGGTCGATGAAGCCGGGGGTCAGCAACACGCCGTGGCCATCCACCTTCTCGGCGCCCGCAGCCTGGGGGTGAGCGGCGGCGTCGGGGCCGATGGCGGCCACCCGGCCGTCGACCACCAGGAGGGCACCGTTGGCATCCAGCTTCTGGGCGGGGTCGAGGAGGCGGACGTTGGTGACGAGCAGGGACATGGCGGGGCTCCGAACACTCCATTTCACCACGATCCCGGGGTGGCCCTCAGCGGGAAGATGCTTCCGGTCGCATCTCCATCCGCTGTTCCACGAGCATCCACTGGGCCACCGCGAGGGTCACCAATACAGGGAAGGCCTCCAGGAAGCCCAGGGAAACCCAAAGCAGGAGGTCGACCTTGTCCCAGAGGATGGCGAGCAGGCAGGCCCTGAATGCGTGGAACAGTCCGTGGACCAGCATCACCGAAGCGGTGAAGCGCCCCATCCGCCGGAGGGTGGGGGGGAGTTCGCGAAGGAGCATGAAGGCCCCGTGGAGCACGAAGGGGGCACAGCCCAGGGAGAAGGCCAGGGGGCGTCCCGGCGGATGGGGGCTGAGGACGAACAGGGTCGCGAGGTAGAGGACCACGGGTGCGAAGACGGCGGGTACCACCGGGACCCGAAGGCCCCGGAAGCGAAGGGAGCCGATCCAGAGCAAGCCGGCCCCCAGCATCAGGAGGCTGTTGCGGAAGGCGGTGAGCCGGAACAGGCCGGCCTCGGTCCGGGCGGGGATCAGGTAGAGCAGGATCCCTAGGGCCGTCCACCAGTAGCTGGCCACCCAGGCCTTTACGGCCGGGTGGGCCCGCCAGGGACGGAGGGTGACCGTCATCCAGGCGGCCACGCCCAGGAGCGCGAGGGCCAGGGCCGCCCCGAGCGTTTGGTAGATGAAGGCCACGGAACCCTCCGCCTGGGAGTTATAGCCGCCTTTCCCGCAGATGGCAGCAACCGCTTCGAGACCGCCGGTCCTTCACGACACGGGCCGCCCGGAGGCGGCCCGATCATGGCGAAGTGCGCGGCCTACTCCATGCGGTAGTTGGGGGCTTCCTTGGTGATCATCACGTCATGGGCGTGGCTCTCGCGGAGCCCGCTGGTGCTGATCTCCACGAACACGGCCTTCTTCTGGAAGTCCGGGATATTCTTGCCGCCGCTGAGGCCCATGCCGGCGCGGAGGCCGCCCATGAGCTGGGTGACGAGCTGACTCATGCGGCCCTTATAGGGCACTTGGCCTTCGATGCCCTCGGGCACCAGCTTCGTGTCGTCCTTGCCTTCCTGGAAGTACCGGTCCTTGGAACCCTGCTTCATGGCACCGAGGCTGCCCATGCCGCGGTAGGACTTGAAGGTGCGGCCCTGGTAGAAGATGGTCTCGCCGGGGGCCTCGTCGGTGCCCGCGAAGAGGCTGCCGATCATCACCACGTCTGCGCCCGCGGCCACGGCCTTGGCGATGTCGCCGGAGAATTTGATGCCGCCGTCGCCGATGCAGGGGACGCCCGCCTCGCGGCAGGCCCGGGAGGCCTCGGCGATGGCGGTGATCTGGGGCATGCCCGCGCCGGTGACGATGCGGGTGGTGCAGATGGAGCCGGGCCCGATGCCCACCTTCACGCAGTCGGCGCCGGCGGCGATGAGATCCTTGGCACCCGCGTAGGTGGCCACGTTGCCGGCGATCACGGGGGTGTCGGGGTAGGCCTTCTTGAGTTCCTTCACGGCGTCGAGCACGCCCTGGCTGTGGCCGTGGCTGCTGTCCAGGCAGAGGATGTCCACGTGCGCGCCGACGAGGGCGCCCGCGCGATCCAGCAGGTCCTTGCCCACGCCCACGGCGGCGCCCACGCGCAGGCGGCCCATCCCGTCCTTGGCGGCGTTGGGATACTCGATGCTCTTCTCGATGTCCTTGACGGTGATGAGGCCCTTGAGGGCGCCGGCCTCGTCCACCACGAGGAGCTTCTCGATGCGGTGCTTCTGGAGTTTCACCTTGGCCTGGTCCAAGGTGGTGCCCACGGGCACGGTGACGAGGTTGTCCTTGGTCATGGCCTCGGACACGGGGATGTCCCAGCGGGTCTCGAAGCGCAGGTCGCGGTTGGTGAGGATGCCCACCAGCTTGCCGTCCTTGACCACAGGCACGCCGCTGATGCGGAACTTGGCCATGAGGGCCTCGGCATCCCGGATGGGCTGATCGGGGTGGATGGTGATGGGGTTGGTGATCATGCCGCTCTCGGAGCGCTTCACCCGGTCCACTTCCTCCGCCTGCCGATCGATGGGGAGGTTCTTGTGGATGATGCCCAGGCCGCCCAGCTGGGCGAGGGCGATGGCCATCCGGGCTTCGGTGACCGTATCCATGGCCGCGCTGATGAGCGGGATGTTGAGGGTGAGGTCCTTCGCCAGGCGGGTCCGGAGGTCCACGGCGTTGGGATGGACCTCCGAATGGCCGGGGGTCAGCAGCACGTCGTCGAACGTCAGGGCCTTCATCAGGGGCAAGGTGAGCATGGGTGCCTTCCAATCAGAACCTTTTGCCCCATGGTCAGAAGCAGCAGGACCTTGCAATGCATGTTCTCACGACGGAAGCCTTAAATCCAGTGCAGGTTGGAGGTTCGGGGAGGGCCGGGGCCCTCCGCCGCGGGTGGGCGCATCCCGCAGGCGCCCCCTTTTCAGCCCTTTGCGGGGTCCGCGGGAAGAAGGGCGATTTCCGCCGGTTGACGGGTCGGGAACCCCGCCTAGGATTTGGGCACCGTACTCATAACCAAGGACCCCCGCCAAAGGGCCCTTGGAAATCCATTATCCAACGGGAGGAACGATGGAATTTCTGCGCCCTGAACTCCAGGACCGCCTGATGAAGGAGCATTTCGAGTTCAAGAAGCTGATGGAGGAACACCGGAGCGCCGACGAGCGGCTGCGGAACCTCCAGAACAAATCCCGCCTGAGCGCCCAGGAGAGCATGGAGGAAGTGGAGCTCAAGAAGCAGAAGCTCCGCGCCAAGGAGCGGATCTATCAGATCGTGCAGGAGCACACCGGCCGGGAGCACTGAGTCCCCCCTGATCCATGGAAAGGGCCCGCGATTGCGGGCCCTTTCCGTGGGCGAGCAGCCTCAGCAGCCGGGGAGCGCCACCGCGGCGTCGCCGCTGCCCGGCAGGGAGAGGGTCACCTGGCCGCAGGGCAAGGCGAAGGTCACGCTGCCGCTCTGGGTCCCCCGGGTGAGGGCGAGGGTCCCCGAGCCGGGGTAACAGCATCCGGGGGACCAGATGAGGGGCTGGGCGGCGGAAAGGGTGCCCACCAGGGTGTCCTGGCCCGTGGAGGTGACATTGAAGGTGCCCCACAGCTTGTACTGGTTGGCCGTGGCCCAGTCCGCGCTGAGGTTGGCGTTGTAGTTCTCCGTGCCCAGAAGGGAGCCGTTGAGGTAGGCCGACACCACGATGGTGGAGGTGATGGTGCTTTGGCTGTGGGTGGGATCGAGCACCAGGTGCCGCTGCCCCGTGTAAGTCCAGCTGAGGCCGCTGGCGGGCAGGGCGGCCGTGAGGTTGTAGCTGAGGTAGTAGTCGTTGTTCTTGAAAGCGGTGTCCACCGTGCCGTTGAGGGTGCCACCCTGGGGGCCCGTGCAGCCGGAGTAGGTGCTGAGCACATGGGTGTAGCCGTTGCCATCGGGGGCGCTGGGGACTCCCTTGGTCACGCAGATGTTGGAGGCGCCGGGGGTGAAGGCCAGGGCCGAGCCCTCGGGGGTGGGGGCCCAGATGGGGAGGCTGCTGGAGGTGGCCTGGGTGCTCTCGAAGATCATCAGATCGTTGGTGACCTTGCGGGCCGTGGCGCCATCCAGGGCCTGGGATCCCCCGGTGGAGCCGTTGATGCTCACAGAGCCCCCGCCCCCACAGGCGGCGAAGCCGAGGAAGAGGAAGATCAGGGCCAGGCGCTGGGACATCATCGGTACCTCGGGGAATGCCTCACGCTACGCGAATCCTCCGCGTGAATCCAGTCAGTGGCACCCTCTCAGCTTGCGGGTGACGCTGGACTGGCCCGCCACCGTGACGGTGATGGTGCCGCAGGGCAGGCTGAAGACCACGTCCGCGGACTGGCCGGCCTTCTCCAGGTGGAGGGTGCCGGAAGTGGGCCGGCAGCAGCCCTGGGTCCAGGTGAGGGGGGTGGCGGCGTCGATGGTGCCATTCACCGCCGGATCGGCGTTGGCCTGGGCCGTGAAGGTACCCCAGAGCTTGAACTGGCCGGCCGTGGCCCAGTCTGTGAGGTAGCTGGCGCTGTAGGTGAAGGTGTGGTTCTCCTCGGGCTCCGAGGCCTCGGTGTGGGCCAGGGTGAAGTTGGAGAGGGTCACGGTGCCCGTTTGGCTCGCGGTGTCGATGACCACGTGGCGGGTGCCATCCAGGGAGGTGGTCTCGGCGCCGCCGTCCTCGGACTTCACGAGGTGGTTGAAGGTGATGCTGTAATCCCCCGCCTTCCACACCAGGTCGATGCTGCCATCAAGGGATTCATCGCCCGACACGCAGTGGGCGAAGGTCCAGGTCTGGTGGGTGAAGCCTTGGGCGTCGGGGCCCGTGGTGGTCACGGTGGCGCAGTCGGGGAGGCCCATGGAGGGCAGCTGCAGGCCCAGCGCAGCTTGGGGGTTCCCCTCGCCTACGGGCGACCAGAGGGGCAGGGTGGTGGCGCTGGCCTGGGCTGTGGATTCACTACCCACCACCGCGGAGGTGACCGCGGCGGCGTGGGTGGCGGTGAGGCCCTGGTTGGAACCTGAATGGGAAGATCCACCGCCACAGGCCACCAGGGTCAAGGCGATGAGGGGGAGGGCAGGACGCAATCGCATGGGTACCTCCTGGGGGGATCAATCCCCCCAAAGGTCGTTCCTGGCCTGGGCGCTCACAAGGTTCCGGTCGGTGAAAGCCGAGGGGGCCGGTCAGACCGACGGAACCACCGGCCGGAAAGCCCCTCCCACCCAATAGACCCACTCCAGGGGGTCTTTCACGTCCCACAGCAGCACCTTCGCCTCGGCACCGGGGTGCAGGTGGCCGAGATCCGGGCGCCCCAGGCTCCGCGCCGCGTGGAGGGTCATGGCCGAGTAGGCCTCCTCGAAGGTCATGCGCAGCTGCAGGCAGCCCAGGCGCAGCACGAGGAGGGGATCCAGGCAGGGGCTGGAGCCGGGGTTGAAGTCCGAGGCCAGGGCCACGCGACAGCCCGCCTCGATCATCTTCCGGGCCGGGGCCCAGTCGCGCATGCCCAGGAAGAGCGTGGTGGTGGGCAGCAGGATGGGCGTGACGCCCGCTGCGGCCATGGCCTGCATGCCGGCCTCGCTGCAGAACATGAGGTGGTCGGCGGAGGCGCCGCCCAGCTCCGCGGCCAACTCGGCGCCGCCCGTCCAGCTCAGCTCATCGGCGTGGACGCGGGGCTGCAGGCCCAGGGCCGTGCCCGCTTCGAAGATGCGGCGGCCCTGTTCGACGCTGAAGACCCCCGTCTCGATGAACACGTCGCAGTAACGGGCGAGACCCGGGTGGCGGCTCACCAGCTCCGGCAGCCACTGCTCCGCCACGAGGCGGCTGTAGCCCTCGGCGTCGCCCGCGAATTCCGTGGGGATGTCGTGGGCGGGAAGCAGGGTCACGTCCAGGCTCCAGCCCTTGGCCTTCAGCTCCAGGTACGCCTCGCAGAGGCGGCTCTCGGCTTCGAGTTCGAGGCCGTAGCCTGTCTTGGCTTCGATGTGGACAATGCCCCGGTCTCGCATCTCGCGCAGCCGGGCCTCGCCCGCGGCCACGAGCTCGGCCACGGAGGCCGTGCGGGTGGCGCGCACCGTCTCGCGGATGCCGCCGCCCTCGGCGGCGATCTGGGTGTAGGGCACACCGTGGAGGCGGCGGTTGAACTCGCCGGCGCGGTCGCCGCCGAAGAGCAGGTGCGTGTGGGGATCCACGAAGCCGGGCGTGGCCCAGACGCCGCCCCCGTCCACCACCGGCGCGTCGGCCCAGGTGGCGGGCAGGTCGGCCTCCGGGCCGATCCAGGCCACGCGGCCTGCGGCCACAACGAGCGCGGCCGCAGGAATGCGATCCACCGCCCAGGCCTTCCGGGGATCGGGAGTGAGGAGGCCTCGGAGGTTTTTCAGGACGCGGACGCTCATCCATCCAGGATACTGGACGAAAGCCCGGAGTCCCCATGCCCACCGCCGCCCGCACCCGGGTGCTGACCTACCTTGGCCTCACGCTCCTGTTCTCTTGCGTCTTCTACGCCCTGATCCTCCACGCGGGCTCCCTGGGGGCCGGCGGCGGGCGCTACGTCACCGGGATCATGTGGTGCCCGGCCCTGGCGGCCTTCGCCACCTGCGCGTGGCGGGGCAAGGACGTGCGGGAGCTGGGCTGGGGCTGGGGTGAGGGCCGGTGGCAGTGGGCGAGCTACCTGCTGCCCTTGGGTTACGCCTTCGTGGCCTACCTGATCGTATGGCTGGCGGGCTGGGGTGGCTTCCCCAACTGGGAGGTGGTCCCGCGCCTCGCCAAGGGCTTCGGCTGGATGGGGCTGCGGCCTTCCCTCGTGCTGGTGGGATACGTCCTGGTGACGGCCAGCGTGGGGCTCGTGTCCTCCCTCGCCACGGCCCTGGGGGAGGAGATCGGGTGGCGGGGCTTCCTCGTGCCGGAGCTGATGCCCCACTTGGGGTTCACGCGCACGGCCCTGCTGAGCGGGATCATCTGGGCCGCCTGGCATGTGCCCATCCTCGTGGGCGCGGACTACAACAACGGAACCCCCACCTGGTACGGGCTCACCTGCTTCGCGGTGCTCGTGGTGGCCATCAGCTTCCCCTTCGCGTGGATGCGCATGCGCTCGGGCAGCCTTTGGACCGCGGCCCTGCTCCATGCGAGCCACAACCTCTTCGTGCAGGCCGTCTTCACCCCCCTGACTTCGGCCAGGGGCCGCATCACGCCCTATGCCATCGATGAGTTCGGCTTCGCCCTGCCCCTGGTGGCCGTGGGCGTGGCCCTCTACTTCTGGCGGCGCCGGGGCGAGGTGGAGACCGGAGCGGCGACCGCTTGAGCACTTGGCACCTCTACCTCCTGCGCTGCGGGGACGGCACCCTCTACTGCGGCATCGCCGTGGATGTGGCGGCGCGCCTCGCCCTGCATGAAGCCGGCAAGGGGGCCAAGTACACCCGGGGGCGGGGGCCGCTGGAGCTGGTGTACCAGGAGACCTGCGGGAGCCGGAGCGAGGCCCTGAAACGCGAGCGGGCCGTGAAGGCCCTGAAGCGCGAGGCGAAGGTGCGCCTCATCCGGAACCCTTCCTGAGGCCCCGGGGCCATGGCACCATGCGCCATGCGCCCTTCCATCCTCGCCTTCCCCCTGCTCGGCCTGCTGGCGGCCTGCAACCACCCTCTGGCCGTGCACCCGCCCGCGGACCGCGCCGCGCGGGAGGCCCGGGCCCTGGAGGCGGTGCGGCGCCTGGGCCAGCCCGGGGACTGGCTGGTGATCCGGGGCTACCACGCCACCGACAACTTCGTGGCCCTGGCCACCAACGCCCCCTTCAGCCACGTGGCCGTGCTGGACCCCGAGAAGGATCAGGTCATCGAAGCGGAAGGGAAGGGGCTCCACGTGACGCCCCTCCCCGAGTTCATGAAGAAGGCCCACCGGCTCATCCTCATGCGGAGCGAGTGGGCCACCAGCCCTGAGCGCCAGAAGGCCGCCGTGGAGATGGCCCGGGGCTACGTGGGCCGGGGCTATGACTTCACCGGCCTCGTGGGCCTCAACGTGCCCGACCGCTTCTACTGCAGCGAGCTGGCCGTGGCCGTCTACGGCCCCCACGCCCATCGCAAAGAGCACCTGCCGCCCGTGCTGCCACCCGCCGATATGCACTTCTGGGCCACGATCCTGTGGGACAGTGGTCCGGTGGTGGAGTGACCACCCACCCGAAGCCAGGCCCCGTCACCCTCGGGCACCGGCAGGAAGGGAGCGATCCGATGGATGAATCGATCAGAGCGGAAATCCTGTCCCAGAGCCGGATCGCCCACGGGCAAACCGAAGCCGCCTATCGGGACAATCCCGCGAAGCGTGGTGACGCAGGTTGGACCGGGAAGCAGCGGATTCTCCTGGCTGACATGGCGCTCCACCTGTTGCAGACCGCCTTGCGGTCAGGGGACCTCTCCGCGGACGACCTCACCCGAAACCTCTACGCCATCCTCACGATCTCGGAGGAACTCATGCCCGGACATGACCTGAAGGCGGTGGCCGATCGGCTGTACGCCCCCTGACCCGAGTCCATCCGGGATCGAGCCGGCAGTGGGAGGGGTCACCCCTCGGTTTCAGTTCTCGAGGTTGAGGGTTTGAATCCTGCGACAGAGCTGGCACAGCCTAGAAAGTGCAGGTGAAGGTCCGCCTCCAAGCCAAAGCGCCGGCGCGCATCCTGGAACCTTCTGCAATCGCCGAAGGCTCGCGTGTACTTCCCCAACATCCGGTCGTGGGCGGGGTTGCCCAGGAAGGCGGCGCCGGAGGGAGGGCCAGCACTCCCCCATGCCCGCCATGAGGTCCACCACCACAGGAGCCTCCGTGGGGGGCAGGTGGTGAACGCTGGCTCACCGCCACCGCACGCAGAATCCGAAGGAGCTGAGCACATTGACGAGCCCGTAGGTGGCGGCCATGCCATCGAACAGGTCCCGGATGTCGGTGGAATCGTAACTGGGCTTCCCGGATCGGAGACCCATCTACCCCTGCCGCCCCTTCACCATCTCCGCCTGCAGGCCCTTCACGGCGGCCCTGGGGTCCTCGGCCTTGAACACGGCATTGCCGGCCACGAGGCAGTCGGCGCCGGCGCGGATGAGGTCGGCGGCGTTCTTCGTGCCCACGCCGCCGTCCACCTGGATCAGGAAGGGCGTGGCCCGCTCGGTGCGCAGGCGATCCAGGCGGGCCACCTTGTCGAGGATGCGGGGGATGAAGCTCTGGCCGCCGAAGCCGGGGTTCACGCTCATGAGGAGCACGAAGTCGAAGTCGCCCACGAGGTCCACGAGGGTTTCCACCGGGGTGCCGGGGTTCAGCACGATGCCCGCCTTGGCGCCGGCCTTGCGGATGGCATCCAGGGTGCGGTGGGCGTGGGGGTCGGCTTCCTGGTGGATGCTCACCCAGTCGGCGCCAGCCTTCACGAAGTCCACGGCGTAGCGGCTGGGCTCCACGATCATGAGGTGGCAGTCCAGGGGCAGCTTCGTGACCTTGCGCATGGCCTCCACGATGGGCATGCCCAGGGTGATGTTGGGGACGAAGCGCCCGTCCATCACGTCCACGTGGGCCACCTCGGCACCGGCGGATTCCAGCATGGCCAGGGCCTCCGCCAGCCGCGTGAAGTCCGCGGAGAGGATGGAGGGGGCGAGGAGGGGTGTGGCGGGGCGCAGGCTCATGGGGTCTAGGATACCTCGTGCGGGAGGCCCTACTCGATGACCAGGACTTTCGCCCCTGATTCCAGGCTCGCGAATTTGTCGGAATGGCCCAGGCGCTTGAGCAGGGGCCCTTGGGCCTCCGGTCCTGGCAGGGCGAGGCGCACGGTGTTGCGACCCGCCTGCTTGGCGCGGTAGAGGGCAGCGTCGGCAAGGTTGAGGGTGGCTTCCCAGCTGAGGCCGCCCGGGTCCTTGGCGCTGAAGGGGAAGCAGGCCCCGCCGATGGAGCAGGTGGCGCGGAAGCGCTCCCCGGTGGGCAGGATGAACTCGAAGGATTCCACTTCGGCGCGGATGCGCTCGGCCAGGGCCTTGGGGTTGTCCCGCTCCACGTCCTGGGCGATGAGGAGGAACTCCTCTCCGCCCCAGCGGGCCACGAGATCCGGCCGACGGGAGGCGAGGCCAAGCACCATGCCGAGTTGGGAGAGCACGGCGTCCCCGGCGGCGTGGCCATGGGTGTCGTTCACCGCCTTGAAGTGGTCGATGTCCAGGATGTAGAGCCCCAGGCTGCGGGCGTTGGCATCGCCTCGGTTCCACTCCCGCAGGATGAGGCTGGCCGTGGAATCCATGATCTCATCCACGAAGCGTCGGTTGTGGAGGCCCGTGAGGCCGTCCCGAAGGGCCGCGTCCCGCAGGCGCAGGGCCGTGAGCACCTGGGATTTCATGGCCACATGCAGCTGATGCGCGGTGATCAGGGCCACGACCGTGAAGGCGCCCATGACCAGGATGAACACGGGGGGGATGCCGGGGATGGGATGCACCCACAGGCTGAGGAGCATCACCACGGCGTTGGGCAGCAGGTAGAAGGTGTAGGCGAGGAAACTGGGGCCCATGCCCACCAGCGCCAGGGCCGTGAGCCCCACGTGGCAGACGCAGTAGAGGGCCACATCCAGGGCCGTGAACCGGTGGAAGACCTGGAGGGTGACGCCGCCCAGCAGGAGCCCCGTGAGCAGCGCCCCGCTGGCGTAGAGGAGGTGCCGCCGGTGGGGATCGGGGAGGTGTCGGCAGAGGGCGGGGTAGGCCAGGGCCAGCAGGAGGCGGAACAGCAGGAGGGCCGCCAGGGCCATGAAGAGCCCTCGCAGGATGGGATCCTCCGAGATGGACCCCTCCAGCAGCCGGGTGAGCAGGAGGAGGAAGACGCCCAGGCCGAGCAGGCCCGAGCGGGACCGGCCATAGAGTTCCCGCACCAGTTCCCAGGCCAGGTCCTGCTGATAGACCTGATCCTCCGAGGGGAGGTGGAAGTGGGAGAGGCTCAGGCCCACGGCATCCACCTCACGGGGTGGTTTCCACGCCGTTCACCCAGAGCCGGCCGGGGCGCATCTTGCGGAGGGCGGCGGCATCGGCCGAGGGGAGGGCGCCCTCCACCCAGAGCAGATCCGCCACGGCGCCGGCCCGGATCACGCCGAGGTCGGCATGGCCGAGGGCCCGGGCGTTCCAGGCGGTGTAGCCCATGAGGGCCTCCTCCGGGGTGAGGCGCTGATCCGGCAGGAACCCCCCCGGGGGGTCGCCTTCGGGATCCTGGCGGGTCTGGGCTGCGGCGAGGCTGACGAAGGGGTTGGCCTCCTCGACCGGGGCATCGCTGCCGAAGGCCAGCAGCGCCTTGCCGTCCAGGAAGCGGCGCCAGGGAAAGGCTTCCGGCGTGCGCTCGGGGCCCAGTCGCGCGGGGGTCCAGCTGTGGTCCGACGTGCAGTGGACAGGCTGCACGGACGCCACCACGCCGAGGGCGCCGAAGCGGGCGGCATCCCCGGCCGTGACGATCTGGGCGTGCTCGATGCGGGGGAGCACGTGGTTCTGGGCCTTCTTCCGGGCCAGGGCCAGGAGGTCCAGGGCGGCGCGGTTGGCGGCGTCCCCGATGGCGTGGAGGGCGGGCTGGTAGCCGCTTCGGAGGGTAATGGCCGCATCCCGGGCCACGAGGGCGGGGTCGGTCACCCACAGGCCCTGGGTTTCGGGCGCGTCGGCGTAAGGGGCGAGGAGGCGGGCGCCTCGGCTGCCCAGGGCGCCGTCCATGTAGAACTTCACGCCCTGGACCTGGAACCAGCCCACGGCCTTGGGACGGGGGGCCTTGAGCTCCCGCAGCATCAGGTCCCGGTCGTGGCTCAGGTAGGCGAAGACGCGGATGGGCAGGGTGCCGGCCGTGGCGAGGTGGCGATAGGCGGCGAGGTCCGTGGCCGTGATGCCCATGTCACAGACGGCGGTGAACCCTTCCGCCCGGAGGGATTTCAGGCCGGCCAGCAGGGTGGCCTCCACTTGAGCCGCGGTGGGGGCGGGGATCACCTTCTCCAGGAGGGCCATGGCGTTGTCCACGAGGATGCCCGTGGGCAGGCCCGCGGCGTTCCTCAGGATGCGCCCGCCCTCGGGGTCGGGTGTGTCGCGGCCGATGCCGGCGAGGTCCAGGGCCGCGGTGTTGGCCCAGAGGGCGTGGCCGTCCACGCGGAAGAGCACCGTGGGCCGGGTGCCCGTGAGGCGATCCAGATCGGCGGCGGTGGGGAAGGCCCAGGTGGGCCAGCGGTTCTGATCCCAGCCCCGACCCAGGATCCAACCTTCAGGGTGGGCGGCGCCCCAGACGCGCACCCGGCCCAGGACTTCGGGCAGGTCCTGGCAGCCCACGAGGTCCACTTGGGCCTTGAGGCGGCCCACGCCCCCGACGTGGGCGTGGCCTTCGATGAAGCCGGGGAGGAGGGTGCCGCCCTTGAGCTCCACCACCCGGGCCTTGGCGTAGGTCTTCGCCAGGGTGGCCTCGGGGCCCACGGCGAGGATCTTGGAGCCCTTCAGGACCACGGCCTGGCCCGCCCGGAGGGCGTTCCCAGTCCAGACGTCCGCCCCCTTCAGGAGCAGGTAGGCCGGAGGCGGAGGAGGAAGCATCGGCATGGGCGGTCCTAGGGGGTTGGCCTCGACAGTTTAGTCTTGGTCGTCGGGAGGTTACATTGAAAGGTTGCCGGAGGCCCCTCCCATGTTCGCTCAGGACTTCCTCGATCAGGTCCGCACCCAGCTCGCCGTGAAGGAGGATCCCTCCAAGCTGCGGCAGCCCGCCTTCGAGACCAGCTCGGGCATCCCCCTGAAGAACAGCTACACCCCTGCGGACGTGGCTGACCTGGATCCCCTCACGGACCTGGGCGCCCCCGGCAAGTTCCCCTACACCCGCCACGTGCAGGCCACGGGCTACCGGGGCCGCCTCTGGACCATGCGCCAATACGCGGGCTTCGCCACGGCCGAGGCCAGTAATGAACGCTACCGGTACCTCCTGGCCAACGGCACCACCGGCCTGAGCGTGGCCTTCGACCTGCCCACTCAGATCGGCCTGGATCCCGACCACCCCATGAGCTTCGGTGAGGTGGGCAAGGTGGGCGTGTCCATCGCCTCCATCCACGACATGCGGATCCTGTTCAAGGACATCCCCCTGGACCAGGTCACCACCTCCATGACCATCAACGCCCCGGCCTCGGTGCTGCTGGCGCTGTACCTGGCGGTGGCGGAGGAGCAGGGCGTCTCCTGGGACCAGGTGGGCGGCACCATCCAGAACGACATCCTCAAGGAGTACATGGCCCGGGGCACCTACATCTTCCCGCCCCGCCCCAGCCTCCGCCTCATCACCGACATCTTCGCCTTCTGCGCGGAGCAGGTGCCCAACTGGAACACCATCTCCATCTCCGGCTACCACATCCGCGAGGCCGGCTGCACGGCGGCCCAGGAGATCGCCTTCACCCTGGGCGACGGCATCGCCTACGTGGAGGCCGCGCTGAAGGCCGGCCTGAAGCTGGAGACCTTCGCGCCCCGGCTCTCCTTCTTCTTCAACGCCCACAACCAGTTCTTCGAGGAGGTGGCCAAGTTCCGCGCTGCCCGCCGCCTCTGGGCCAAGATCATGAAGACCCGCTTCGGGACCGACGATCCCAAGAGCCAGATGCTCCGCTTCCACACCCAGACGGCGGGCAGCACCCTCACGGCCCAGCAGCCCGACAACAACATCGTGCGCACCACGGTGCAGGCCATGTCCGCCGTGTGCGGCGGCACCCAGAGCCTCCACACCAACAGCCGGGACGAGGCCCTGGCCCTGCCCACGGAAGTGAGCGCCATGATCGCCCTGCGCACGCAGCAGATCCTCGCCCACGAGAGCCGCATCGCCGACGTGGTGGATCCCTTCGCGGGCAGCTACTACGTGGAGCACCTCACGGACGAGCTGGAGAAGCGGGCCGCGGAGCTCATCGGGAAGGTGGACGCCCTGGGCGGCATGGTGCCGGCCATCGAAAAGGGCTTCCCGCAGAAGGAGATCCAGAACGCCGCCTACGCCTACCAGAAGGCCGTGGAGAAGGGCACCCAGGTGGTGGTGGGCGTGAACAAGTTCACCATCGCCAAGGAAGCCGCCCCGGAGCTCCTCCGCGTGGACGAGGCCCTCGGCGCCGTGCGCCGGGCCCAGATCGCCGAGGTGCGGGCAAAGCGCGACAACGCCGCCGTGACCGCCCGATTGGCGGAGCTCGAAGCCGCCGCCCAGGGCACCGAGAACCTCATGCCCCGGATCATCGCCGCCGTGAAGGCCGAGGCCACCGTGGGGGAGGTCTGCGAGACCCTGCGGAACGTGTTCGGGGAATACCAGGAACGGCTCGTCTTGTAAGGACGAAGGCTGAAGGATGAAGGCTGAATTAGGCCTTCATCCTTCAGCGCTCATCCTGCATCCTTTCCCTATGCGCCGTCCCGTCGATCGCTGGCTCCTGTTCTTCGCCGTAATGCTCATGGCCATCGGGATGGTGTGGGTGTACTCGGCCTCCTGGGTGAAGGGCGCCCAGGGCGGGAGCGGGGCGGCCACGGCCTTCCTCGTGCGCCAGCTGGTGGCGGGCCTGCTGGGCCTGGTGATCATGCTCATGCTCACGCAGGTGGACGTGGCCTCCCTGCAGGAGAACTTCCGCCCCCTGCAGATCGCCTACGGCCTCCTGATGCTGCTGCTCGTGGCCGTGCTGATCCTCGGACCCCGCGTGAACGGCGCCCACCGCTGGATCCGCCTGGGCCCCCTGGGCAGCATCCAGCCCTCGGAGATCTTCAAGCCCCTGGCGGTGCTCCTGGCCTCCGCCTGGATGGTGCGCCACCGGGAGGCCTGGAGCGACCGCATGGGCAGCGTCCCCAAGCTCGTGCAGCTCTTCATGATCTTCATCCCCCCCATGGCCCTCATCCTGCTGCAGCCGGATCTGGGGACCGCCTTCCTCATCATCTTCGTGGTGATGCTCATCGTCTTCCTGGGCGGCGCGCCCCGGTGGATCTTCGCGGTGACCATCCCCATCCTGGGCTTCGTGGGCTTCCTGTTCATCTGGATGACCCCCTGGCGCTGGGCCCGCATCATCGCCTTCCTCAACCCCTGGGCGGATCCCCAGGGCAAGGGCCACCAGGCCATCCAGAGCCTCCTGGCCGTGGGCAGCGGCGGCCTGCTGGGCGTGGGCCCGGGACAGGGCCAGCAGAAGTACTTCTACCTGCCGGAGGCCCACACGGACTTCATCTATGCCGTGATCGGCGAGGAGGCGGGCCTCGTGGGCACCGTGGCGGTGCTCGCCCTCTTCATGGGCATCCTCTGGCGCGGCTACCGCATCGCCCGGCGCAGCACCGACAGCTACCTGCGCCTCGTGGCCATGGGACTCACCCTGCTGCTGGTGGTGCAAGCCCTCATGAACATGAGCGTGGTGCTCAGCCTCGCCCCCAACAAGGGGATCCCGCTGCCCTTCATCAGCTTCGGCCCCAACAGCCTCATCACGAGCCTGATCTGCCTGGGGTTGTTGATGAGCATCAGCAAGGATGCGTCCGCTTAGGCTGGAGTCTGAAGGCTGGAAAGGGCGGCGGGCCGGAGGCCCGCACGCACTGTTCAGTGCGGCCGCCGGCCGCCCCCGAACCCCACCTCCGGTCTCCAGCCTCCAGGCTCCGGCCTACCCCAACACCAGCGGCTCGTCGTCATCCTCGTCCACCAGCGTGATGTTGCCGCCGGAGGTGAGCAGGGTGGCGTCCTCATAGATGTTCTTGAGCTTGGTCTCGAAGCGCTCGGCCTTGGCGAGGCGGGGATCCTCCTCGAGGATGACGTCCTCGCGGAGGAGGCCCTGGACGGTGTTGGCCTCGAGGCCCAGCACGCCGCCCAGCAGCTTGAGGGGGTTCAGGGCCACGCCGGACTGCAGGGCCATGGTGAAGCGCAGGGTGCCGCGGTCCAGATGCATCTCTGTGACGTGGGGGCGGAGGTCCACCACCTTCTCCGCCTTCTGCCCTTCCACCTTGCCGGCCTTCCCCATGGGGAATGTCTCGGCGGCCAGGAAGGCCTCCACCTTGGCGCGGACCTGCTCCGGAGGCAGGGCGCAGGGCCAGGCATAGTGGGCTTCCCGGGCGAGTCCCACGGAGGCGCTGGCCCAGGTGGGGAGCTCCGCCCAGGCGACCAGGTCCAGGCCCTCGGGGAGGCGGGCGTTGAGACGGTGCACGATCTCGTCCACGGGCTCCCGCACGGGTTCGAAGAGTTCGCATTCCGCACACTCGCGCAAGCCTTCGACGCCGACGCTGAGGGGCGGGGCGATCTGCAGGAGGGGTTTGGGATTGCGGCTCAGCTCGAGGGCGGGACGCAGGCCTTCCAGGCGCAATGCCTCCACGAGCAAGGTCTGCAGCTCCGGGGTGCCCAGGGCCACGAGGGCGGCGCCGCGGGCGAAGCGCAAGCGCACGCGCACGCGCTTGGAATCCAGTTGCCAATTCGCGGAACGGCGGGTGCGGGCCTGCTCCGCGAGGGGGTCCATCTCGAGCTTGAGGGCCTGGAGGGAGGGCGCTTGCCGCACGGATTCCCGAACGCGTTCATGGGCTTCCTCCAGCAGTCCCTTGGCCTGGAGTTCGGAGAACAGCCCGCGGGCGGCGCTCACGTCCCTTCGGCGGAGGGCGTCCCGGAAACCCAACAGCAGCGCGGGTTCGCGACTGGGCGCCTGCTGCGCCATGCGGGAGATCAGGGATTCCAGGGTCAGGGGAAGGGAAGACGGGGTGCTCACCTCTCCAGCATACGTGGCTGCCTGGATTCCCCGCCGATGCAACCGGAGAATTCGCGATCCGTCCCTGCGAAATGATTTCCACAGGACCCCACGGAGAACCCCGGGATGTCAGGCGGCCTTGCCAGGAATCACAAGGAAGGGTGTGGGGTGCATCGGAGATGAGGCAGGCGCGGGGTGCCTATTGCATTGCCGATGGGCCCGGGCTACCCAGAGGTTCCACGGCCAGGGGACCCGGGCGGTTGATCTCCTCGGCGAACTCCAGGAAGGCGGGCGTGAAGGTATCCCAGTCGTGGCCGCCTTCCCGCAACTTCAGCCGCACGGCCCGGCCCGGCCGCCGGCAGAGGGTGGCCAATTCCTCCGTGGCCTTGCCCAGGCCGTACTTGTCCTGGAGGCCGCTGCCGAGCAGGAGCTCGGCGTCACCCCCCCGGTGGCGCCAGGGATTCCAGGGCGCGAAGGCCTCCGGGTCCGAGGGGAAGGCCTTGCGGATCCCCGGGCGCAGGAAGAAGCCCGCCTTCTTGAAGGGGGGCTCCAGCAGGGCGGGGCTGATGGCCGCGCACCGGTGGAACAACGGGGTGGTGGCGGCGAAGTTGAGCGCCGCGAGCCCACCCATGCTCAGGCCCGCCACGGTGCGCGCATCGGCCCGCCCGCCGAACCCGGGGAAGCGCCGCTCCACCTCCGGCAGCAGCTCTTCGAGGAGGAAGCGACGGTAGGGGAAGGATCCATCCAGGGCATCCATGTACCAAGCGTGGTAGTGGGTCACGGCCACCCAGACGGCGGGGGCGAGGGTCCCCTCCGCTTCCCGGCGGTCGAGCTCCGCGAAGATGCCGCGCTTGTGGAGGTCTGCTGGGCCGTCGAAGTAGCCGGGGAGGAAGAGCACGAGGCGGAGGCGGTCGCCGGGGTGGGCCTTCTGCCAGGCGGCCACGGTGGCCGCGGCCGGTTGGTGGATGGCGATGGGCACGTCCCGGGCCAGGAGCCGCGAGGGGAACCGCTCAAGCGGCACTTGGCCCCAGAGGCTGGAACAGGCGAAGCTGGTAAGGAGTCCCATGGTCCATTCCTTCAAGCCCATTCCGAGTCCTCCCGCAGCGTGGCCCTTCGAGCCTCGCACGGGAACACCCGGCTTGGAACGGAGGGAGGATGTGGACATTCCCGGCTTCGGTTCCGGTTGGACGCTGGAAGCCGCCGAGGGCCTCACCTGGGTGGGCCCGGCGGAGCCCCTGGACGGCGCCTTCGGGCGGGGGGGCGTGACCCGGCTCGGGGACCTGGTGGTGCGCCCCTACCGCCGCGGGGGCTTCGTCCGCCATCTGAACGAACGCACCTATCCCGGCCCCGACCGGTTCCGCACGGAGCTCACCGTGCACCGGGCCCTGTGGGCCGCGGGCTTCCCTACGGTGGAGCCCCTGGGCTGCGCCTGGCGGCGCCGCGGCTGGGGTGTGGAAGGTCTCTACCTCACCCGCCGGGAATCGGGAGCCGCGTGGCCCCGGGCCTGGGACGCCGCCCCCTGGCCGGAGGTGGCTCGCCTCCTCCGGGCCCTGGCTGTTTGGGGCTGCTGGGTGCCGGATCTCAATGCCACCAACGTCTTCATCGATGCCCAGGGCGGCGTGCGGGTGCTGGACTTCGACCGGGCCGCCTTCGGCGCCCGGGAGGGGCTGGAGTCCCGCTACCTGGCCCGGCTGGCCCGGAGCCTGGCCAAGCTCGGCGCCCCGGCCGCGCTCCAGGCCCAGGTGGCGGCGGGCCTTCCGTGAGGCGCCTCAAGCCGATCCTCCAGAACCTGGCGGTGGCCCTCGCCTACCTGGCCTGCGCGGAGCTGGGCCGGGCCCTGGGCGGAGCCACCTTGCCCGGGTCGCCCTTCTGGATCCCCAAGGCCCTGGGCCTGACGGCGATCCTCCTCCTCGGGGAAGCGAGTTGGGTGGGGATCCTGGCGGGTTCGGTGCTCACGGGGCTCCTCATCTCCCCCCAGCTCACCTGGGCCCAGCAACTGGGGCTGGGGGGCTCCAATGCGCTGGAGGCCTGGGTTGGCGGCACGTTGCTCCTGCGGGCGCGCTTCCGGCCGACCCTGGATCGCTTCCGGGACGTGGCCCTGCTGGTAGTGCTGGGGGGCATCCTCACGTCGGCCCTGGGCGCGGTGCTGCGCGGTGGGGTCATGGGCCTCGGAGTGCGCTGGCTGGAGGGGGCCTTCTGGGGCCACTGGTGGGCTGGGGACGCCGTGGCCGCCGTGGTGTTCACGCCCGCCTTCCTGCTGGTCCACGAGTTCGCGGAGGGGCTCACCTGGCGCCGGTCGGCGGAGTTCACCGCCGTGGTGCTCCTGGCGGGCCTCGGGCTGTGGATCGCCTTCGGGGACGCCTTCGGCCCGGGGCTGCACCTGCCCCTGGAATTCCTGCTGTTGCCCTTCCTCGGCTGGGGCGCCTTCCGCTTTGGGCCTCCAGGGGTGGCCCTGCTGCTCGCCCTCGCGGCCCTGGGCGTCACGCGCCTCACGGCCGCGGGGCACGGACCCTTCGTGGGCTACGGGGCCGCCCAGGCGGAATACCTGCTGCGCAGCTACCTGGGGGTGGCGGGCATCACCACGCTCTCCCTGGCTGCCCTCATCCGGGAGCGGGACCGCGCCTCGGAGCGTGCGGGCCGGAGCGAGGAGGGCCTGCTCACCCTCGTGGAGACCCTGGGCAGCCCCATCCTGATCCTCAACCGGAGCGGCCGCATCCGCTTCGCCAACGAGGCCTTCCACCACCTGCTGGGGCTGGCCCCGGAGGAGGCCGAAGGACGGGAATCCGAATCCTTCTACATGGATCCCGGGGAGCGCCTGAAGCTCCGCGAACGCCTCGACCGGGAAGGCAGCCTGGTCAACCTCAAGGTGGAGCTGAAGGATGCCCAAGGGCGCGCCTGCCCGGTGCTGATCTCCGCCAGCCGCCTCCACTTCCGGGGGGAGCCCGCCACATTGGTCGTGTTCCAGGACATCCGCGAACTGCTCCGGCAGCGGCGGGAGATCGAGGAGAGCGAGGCCCGGTTCCGGGTGCTCGCCTCGACGACGGAAGAAGGGGTGATGATCTTGGAACATGGCGTGGTGGTGGACGCCAACCTCGCCGCGGCCCGCATGTACGGGGACGACATGAAGGACCTGCTGGGCCGCCCCGTGCTCGAGTTCCTCCACCCCGCCAGCGTGCCCACCGCCCTGGAGGTGATGCGGAAGCAGGCGGAGATCCCCTACGAGGTCCGCGGCCTGCGGAAGGATGGCAGCGATTATCCCATGGAGGTCCGCCCCAAGACCGTGATGCGGCACGGCCAGCCCGCTCGCGCCGTGGTCATCCGGGACCTCACGGCCTGGCACGCCGCCGCGGAGGCCCTGCGCACCAGCGAGGAGCGCTACGCCCTGGTGGTGCGGGGCGCCCAGGTGGGCATCTGGGACTTCGACCTGCAGACCGGCGAACTCTACTGGAGCCCCCGGCTGAAGGAGCAATCCGGCCTCACCGAGGAGGATCCCACCCCCACCCTGGAAGGCTGGCGGGAAGCCATCCACCCGGAGGATCGGGACCGTGTGGACCGGGCCCTCAAGGATCACCTGCGCCACCGGACGCCCTATGCGGTGGACTACCGGATGCAGGTGCCGGGCAAGGGCTGGCGCTGGTTCTTCAGCCGGGGGCAGGCGCTGTGGAATGCCGAGGATCGCGCCGTGCGCATCGCCGGCAGCATCGTGGACGTGACCGATCGGAAGGCGGCGGAGGCCGAGCTGCTGCGGGCCAAGGAGGCGGCGGAGGAAGCCTCCCGGGTGAAGAGCGAGTTCCTGGCCATGATGAGCCACGAGATCCGCACCCCTATGAACGCCATCATCGGGATGAACTACCTCCTCCAGCGCACGGAGCTGAACGCGGATCAGCGTGAGCTGGCGGAAACGGTGGGCCGCGCGGCCCGGGGCCTCCTCACGGTGCTGAACGACATCCTCGACTTCAGCAAGATCGAGGCGGGGCAGATGGACCTGGAGCGCACCCGCTACGAGCCCGGCCCCGTGGTGAAGGACGTGATGGACCTCCTGCAGGCCCAGGCCCAGGAAAAGGGACTCGCCTTCCATATGGAGTCGGGAACGCCCGCGGAGCTGGAACTGGAGGGCGATCCCGGCCGCTTCCGGCAGATCCTACTGAACCTCGTGGGCAATGCCCTCAAGTTCACCGAGCGCGGTTCGGTGCGCGTGCGCACGGCCCTGGAAGCCGGGTGGCTCGTGGTGGCCGTGGAGGACACGGGTGTGGGCATCCCCGACCACGTGCTGCCCCTCCTGTTCGAGAAGTTCACCCAAGGGGACGCCAGCATCACCCGCCGCTTCGGCGGCACGGGCCTGGGGCTGGCCATCAGCCGGCAGCTGGCTCAGCTCATGGGCGGCACCCTCGAGGTGACCAGCACCCTGGGGCAGGGCAGCACCTTCACCCTGCGCCTGCCCCTGCCCGACGCCCAGGCGGGGGAAGTGGATCTGGGCCGGGCCCAGGTGCTGCTCGTGCACGCGCCGTCCCACGACCCCGCCCCCATGGTCGCCTGGCTGGCGCGGTGGAACCTCCGGCTGGAAGTGCGGGCCCTGGAGCCCGGCCTGCCCATCGTCTCGGGCCGGGGCGTCGTGGTGATCGCCCTGGGGCTGCCCCTGCCCGAAGGTCTGAAAGGGCTCCGCTTCGACGAACCCCCCGCCGAGGCCTTCGAGCTGTTGGAAGCGCTGATGGGCTTGCTGCGGGGCTGACCGTGGTTACTTCTTCTTCGCCCCGGCCTTGGCCTTGATCTCCGTGGCCTCCAGCACCACCACGGGCTTCACCGGCACATCCCGCATCCCGTCGCGGATGCCCGTCTTGCCGTTGCGGATCTTGTCCACCACGTCCATGCCGGCGACGACACGGCCGAAGACGCAGTAGCCGTAACCATCGGGCGCCGGGGGATCGAGCTTGGCCCGGTTGTCCACCACGTTGATGAAGAACTGGCCTTTGGCGCTGTCGGGAATCCAAGTGCGGGCCATGGCGAGGGTGCCGCGGGTGTTCTTGAGCCCCTTGGCCAGCGCCTGCTTGGCTTCATTGGGGATGGAGGCCCCAGCGGGCTTCTCCTTGAGGTCGTTCGTGAAACCTCCCCCTTGCACCATGAAGTCCCGGATCACCCGGTGGAAGACGGTGCCCTTGTAGAACCCGCTGTTCACGTAGCCGAGGAAGTTCTCCACGGTCTTCGGCGCGGCCTCCGGCTCAAGCTCCACCGTGAAGGCGCCGGCGGTGGTCTTGAACAGGACCTTCGGCTTGGGGCCGGCCAGCGCGGGCAGGGCCGCGAGGAGGAGGGTCAGGGCGAGGCGAAGGGCGGGGCGCATGACCTTGAGGATAGATCAGATCCCCAGCGACTTCTCCAGCGCATCCCGCTGGCCCCGGAAGCCATCCACGCCCTTGGCGGCCTGGAGGGTGGCCTTGGCGGCGTCGCGCTGGCCGAGGCGGAGCTGGGCCTGGGCGCGCATGAGGCTGACCCAGCCGAGCTGGGCGGGGGCGGGCTTCAGGGGGTAGAGGGCCAGGGCGCCGCGGTAGTCGCCGGTCTGGCTGCGGAGGTCGGCCACGCGGATGAGGAGGGGCTCCTTCGCGTCGGCGGACTCGGACAGGCGGCCGAGCCACCCCTCGGCTTCGGCCCGGCGCTGGGCGGCGGTCTCGCCCTTGGCGAAGGGACGCTGGAGAAGGGAGGTGACGGCGCGGATGCGCTCGGGTCCGGCCTGGGCCCGGGGGGCCGAGGCGCGGACGCCCTTCCAGTCCTGGAGGGTCACCTGGGCCCGGAGGCGCAGGAGTTCCTGAGCGGGGGTGCCCTTGGCGGGCAGCAGGGCCAGCACGCCCTTGGGTTGGGCCTCGGGTTCGACCTTGGCGAGGGCGGCCTGGGCCAGGGGGCCGCGCTCCGGCTGGGGGGCTTCGCGGATCAGGCGGGGCAGGTCGGCGGCGAGGCCCTGCTTGGCCAGCAGCTCGGCCACGCCCAGGCGCTGCTTGGGGCCCAGGGCGGCGAAGGCCCCCGCCCGCATGCGCTCCAGCATCACACCGGCATAGCCCTTCTCCAGGCGCGAATCCACCCAGAGGCCCCAGGCATCCTTCCAGAGGCGGCGCACCTCGGCCACCTGGGCCGGCACGCCCTTCTCCCCGTACTGGGCCATCCAGGCGTCGCCACGCTTGAGGATGTCCTCCCACTGTTCCTTGCGGTAGAGGATCCGCATCTCCACGACGCCGGCCAGGGCTTCATCCCCGGCGGAACCGCCCTTGCGCAGCTCCGCCAGGAGGCTTTCGGCATCGGGCATGCCCTTGAGGTCCTTGCCCTTGAGCGAGCCGTCCGTGAGCAGGGTGGCCAGGGCGAGGCGCGCCTCATCGGCTTCCGGCGACTTGGGGAAGTCGGTGATGAGCTTGCGGAAGGCCTGGGCGCTGCCGCGCGGGTCGTTGGACCGACCCAGCATCTGGCACCAGGCGAGGTCCACGCGGGGCGTGAGGGGTCCCTTTTCGTAGAGGTTGTGGAAGGAGCGCCGGTTGGCCTCGGCTTCATCCTTGCGCTTCGCTTCGCAGAGGATGATGACCATGGCGGCGAGGCCCTGCTCGGACGGCTCCGCGTCCTTCTCCAGGGGGCGCAGGGTGTCGAGGATGGGCAGGCCCTCCTGGGGGCGGCCGGTCTCCACCAGGAGCCAGAGCATCAGCTCCTGGGCGCGGCGCTTGCGTTCGCCGGGGATGTCGGAGTCGAGGCTGGCCCGGAGGCGCGTCTCGCATTCCTTCATGCGCTTGCGGAGGAGGGCCTCCTCCGCCAGGGGCAGTTGGGCCTCGCCCAGGAAGGCGGACTTGGGGAAGGTGGCCTCGAGCTTCTTGAAGGGCTCCGCGGCATCCTCCACCCGGCCCGTCTTCCACAGGGCCATGCCCTGGGCGAAGAGCACGACCTCCCGCTGGGGGGCCTTGCTGCTCTTGAAGACGTGGCCCTTGAGCTTCTTCAGTCCCTCCGTGAGGGTCTTGGCGTCGTCGGTGCGGAGGAGGGATTCCGCCAGTTCCTGGGCCTGGGCGTCGGTCATGCGCCCGGAGGTCTGGGGTGCCGCCGTCAGGACGGGCACCGCGAGGAGCGTCGCGAGGAAGGGCCGGAATCCGGCTCCGCTCACGGCAGCCACCTTGCCAGCAAGCTCTTTTTCTCGGTATCCCCTACGGGGATACGCGAGACCTCGGGGGAATGGGCACGGCCCCTGGCCACGGTGGGAAGGCTCACGGCAGCCACCTCGCTAGGAGGCTCTTTTTGGCGGCCTCGAACTCGTCTTCGGAAAGGAGGCCGCGGCTGCGGAGGGAGGCCAGGCGCTCCAAGTCGCCCAGCTGGTTGCCCCCTTCCACGGGGCCGGCGGGGGTGATGCGGGTGGCCAGCATCTCCATGCGGCCCAGGGTGGCGTCCTTCTGCTCCAGCTTGTGCTCGAGGTCCTTCACCCGCAGGCGCAGGGCATCCCGCTCCCGGGTGAGTTGCTGGTGCTCCATGAGGCGCCGCAGGGTGTTGCGGAAGGGGTCGATCTGCATGGGTTTGGTGACGAAATCGAAGGCGCCCAGCTCCATGGCCTCCGTGGCCTCGCGCACGCTGCCGAAGCCCGTGAGCATGAGCACGGTGCAGCTGCGGTTGATCTCCAGGGCTGTGCGGAGCACGTCCATGCCGCCCTTGCCGGGCATCACCAGGTCCGTGATCACCAGCTCGAAGGCGGGCTGGGCCCGCAGGAGCTTCACTTCGGCTTCCTCGCCGCTGGCGGCCTCGGTGACGGAGAACCCCTCCTGCTGCAGCAGGGAGCTGAGGGTCTCCCGCAGGACCGGGTCGTCATCCACGAGGAGGATGCGGGGGGGCGGGAGGTGGGGGGGGACGATGGGGCGGGTCAAGGGTTCACCGGGATGCTAGGAGCGTGTCCAAGTAATCGAAGGGGCCGCGCTGGTGCGCCAGCCGAGTGCCCCCAGGCAACCGAGCGAAGGTGGTGCGGGTTCACCACCGAGTGAGGTTAACGCAGGGGCGCGACGGCTGGCACTCCAGCCCGAAGGGTTGAACCCAAGGGGCCTTGATCCTGCGTCGGGCTGCTTGGACGATGAGCCCGCATCGACCCGCGCAGCCCTCCTTGTCTGAAGCCCCCTTGGATTCAACGCGGTTCCCCTTCGATTATTTGGACACGCTCCTAGTTCCATCGGCAGATCGGGCGGGCGGCTGGAGAGGGGCTAGGAAGCCTAGCACTCCGAGGGTGCCTCCGGGAAGGCGTAAGGCCCCGTCAGGCGGCTCCCTTGAGCCGGTAGACGAAGGCGATGACCTGGGCCACGGCCTGGTAGAGCTCCCCTGGGATGGGCTTGCCCACGTCCACCTGCCGGTAGAGGGCCCGGGCCAGCTCGGGGCGCTCCAGGATGGTGACCCCGCTCTCCTTGGCCTTCTCCCGGATCTTGAGGGCCAGGTGATCCAGGCCCTTGGCGAGGCAGACCGGCGCGGCGGTCTTCTCGTCGTACTGAAGGGCCACGGCCACGTGGGTGGGGTTGGTGACGATCACGGTGGCCTTGGGCACCTCAGCCAGCATCCGGCCCCGGGCCGCGGCCATCATGAGGCTCCGCTGATGACCCTTGATGAGGGGATTGCCGTCGGAATCCTTGGCCTCGTCCTTGACCTCCTGCTTGGTCATCTTGATGGACTCCTCGAAGGCATGGCGCTGGTAGAAGAAGTCCGCCACGGCGATCACCAGCATGGCGATGAGGATGTTCCGGTAGAGCAGGTAGAGGGCGATCTGGAGCAGTTCCATGGCCTGGGGCAGGGCCATCCGCGAGGTCTCCAGCAGGGCGGGGATCTTGGGCGAGACGGTGCGCCAGGCCACGAAGCCCAGGAGGAGCAGCTTGAGGAGGCTCTTGAGCAGCTCCACCATCGAGCGGGCCGAGAACAGCTTCTTGAAGCCCTGGGCGGGATTCAGTCGGTCGAACTTGGGGGTGAGGGGCTTCATGTTGAGGGAGAAGCCCCGCTGCAGGAAGCCGCCGGCCAGGGCGATGAGCAGGTTCGTGAAGAGGAAGGGGGCCAGGGTGCGGGCCAGGATCCGCATGATCTCCAGGAGGATCAGGCCCTGCCGCGCCTCGGCCAGGGCGCCGGGTCGGGCCAGGCCCAGGAAGTAAGCCATCTCCCGCCCCAGGGCGAGGAGGGTGCCGCCGCCCAGCGCCACGAACAGGAAGAGGTTGCCCCAGAGGAGGATGGCGGCGTCGAAATCCGCGGATTTGGCGACGGATCCCTCATCCCGCGCCCGTTGGCGGCGTTTGGGGGTGGCCTGCTCGGTGCGCCCGGGTTCCGCCATTTAGGACCTGTATGCAGATGATATGGACGATGGTTGCCGGTGATCTGCGCCATCCAGGAAGGAAGGCGCCGAAGGGCGTAGGGGTTCTACGCACAAGGCGACTGACGCAGCTGGGGGCGCAGAGCACCCGCAATCCGCAGGGCGAGGGGCGGCGGCTGTCGCCCGGCGGCGTCGACCTCCCTCCGTGTGCAACCAGCACACATTCGGTCGGCCTCCTTGCCTGGCTCGGCCGGCGCTCCTCGCAATCGCCAAGATCATCTGCATACAGGTCCTCAGCCTCCGATCAGCTTCGGAAGGAGCCGGGCCACCCCTTCCATGATGGGCCGCAGCCACACGGGGAGCTCCCGGAGCATGAAGCCCAGCAGGAGCAGGCCCAGGGCGATCTTGAGGGGGAAGCTCAGCTGCAGGAGCTGGAGCTGGGGCATGAACTTGCCCGCGAGGCCCATGGAGAGGTCCACGAGGAAGAGCAGGGCGAGCACCGGGAAGGCCAGCATGAAGGCTCGGCCCAGGAGCTGTCCGAGGAAGACCACGATGCCCGTGGCGTCGATCGTGGGCATGTGGCCCGGGGGCACCACCCGCCAGCTGTCATGGAGGGCCTGGATGGCCATGTGGTGGAGGCCCGTGGTGAAGAAGAGCAGGAGGGCCACCTGGCCCAGCAGGGAGCCCGCCACGGAGGTGGGGTTGGCGTTGATGGGGTCCACGATCTGCACGAAGGAAAAGCCCATCTGGGTATCCATGAGGTTGCCTGCGAAGGCCACGGCCTCAATGATCCAGGCCACCAGGGTGCCCAGCAGGAGGCCCACGGCCAGCTCGCCCGCCAGGGCGAAGACCATGTCCGGCAGGCCCCAATTCCGGGCGTTGGCGGGCATGGCGAGGGTGGGGGCCATGAGGGCGGCCAGGGTCACCCCCAGGACCACCCGGAACTGGTTGGGAATGCGCTCCGCCCCGAAGCCGGGCATGGCGCCCAGGAGGCCGCTCACCCGGCTCAGCGCCAGCATCCACACCAGCACCCGCTCCTGGGTGAGGGCCCAGGTGGCGGCGTTGGTGAGGGTGGGCGGCAGGGCGGGCTGGAGCATGGGTGGCCCGTCTTCCTAGCCGAGTCCACGGAGGACCGGCCCCCAGTCCGTGAACATCCGCGTGGCGAAGGCCATCATCACCCGCATCATCCAGGGGAACACGGCCACGACCACGGCCATGACGACGACCATCTTGGGCACGAAGGCGATGGTCTGGTCCTGCAGGCTCGTGACCACCTGGAAGATGGACACGGCCAGGCCCACGATCAGGGACACCAGCAGGGCGGGCCCCGCCACCATCAGGGAGGTCTTGAGGGCGTCCTGGGCCAGCTTGGCGATGAC
>DATFAX010000035.1:0-3794 GCA_035254125.1 Holophagaceae bacterium
GGTGGAGCATCCCGTCACGGAGCTGGTCACGGGCATCGACATCGTGAAGGAGCAGCTCCGCATCGCCGCGGGCCAGAAGCTCAGCTTCCGCCAGGAGGACGTGATCCAGAAGGGCCACGCCATCGAGTGCCGCATCAACGCCGAAGACCCCTTCAAGTTCACGCCCTGCCCCGGCCGCATCAGCGCCCTGCACTTCCCCGGCGGCCCCGGCATCCGCGTGGACACCGCCATGCACCAGGACGCGGTCATCCCGCCCCACTACGACTCCATGGTGGCGAAACTCATCGCCTTCGGCGCCAACCGCACCGAGGCCATCGCCCGCATGCGCCGGGCCCTGGACACCCTGGTCATCGAGGGCATCAAGACCACCGCCCCCCTGCACCGCCGCATCATGGACCACCCCGACTTCATCTCCGGCGCCTTCTCCACCAAGTGGATGGAGACCTTCATGGAAGACCTGAAGCGGGACCCTGCTGGGGATCCAAGATAGCGGGTGGCGAGGGACGCTGCAGTGCAGCGTTCCGAGCCGGGCACCCGCTCTTGGATCCATAACAACCAGGTTGGCCCCAGTCTTCGAGCGGGGCCCCGTCCGCGGATCCATAACAACCAGGTCGGCCTCCACCTCCCCCCCGCATCGTTCAGGAAAGCCACAAAACCCGATAGACTGGACCCCGTGCCGCTATAGCTCAGTTGGTAGAGCGCCCGCCTTGTAAGCGGATGGTCGTTGGTTCAATTCCGACTAGCGGCTCCAGTCTTCTGGGAGCCTCATGGACCACCACGCCCTGTGCCGACCATGAGCGATCCCACCCCCACCCGTCCCAGCCTGCTCCGCTCCGCGGGGGTCGTGGGCTTCATGACGCTGCTGAGTCGCCTCACAGGGCTGCTCCAGACCTTTTTCCTCAGCCACGTGCTGGGGGCGGGCGCTGCGGCGGATGCCTATGCCGTAGCCTTCCGCCTGCCCAACCTGCTGCGCCGCTTCACGGCTGAGGGCACCATGACGGCCGCCTTCCTGCCCACGCTGGCGGAAGCGGAAGCCGCCGAGGGCGAGGCCGCCGTGCGGGCCGTGGCGGCGCGCTTCCTGGGCACGCTGCTGGCTATCCTGCTGCTGGGTGTGGTCCTGGTGCTGTTGCTCATGGGGCCTTTGGCAGGCCTGCTCATGATGGGGCGCCCCGAGGTCCAGGGCGAGCTCACCACGAAACTGGGCCGCATCATGTTCCCCTACCTGGCTCTGGTGAGCCTCACCGCGGGCTTCACGGGCCTGCTGAACTTGCGCCACCGCTTCGCCTTGGCGGCCTCGGTATCCGTGTTCTGGAATCTGGCCTTCATCGCCTTCGGATGGACGGCCTTGCGAGTACTGGGACTGAAGGGCACCATCCCCCTGGAGACCGTGGCCGTCGTCTGCTCCATCGCCGTACTGGCTGGCGGAGCGCTCCAGCTGCTGGTGGTGCTTCCCGCCGTGCGAAAGGAGGGGTTCGGCCTCTCCTTCGGCCTTCACCTGCGGGATCCATGGGTGCTCAAGACCCTCAAGCGCATGGGGCCAGGCCTGCTGGCGGCAGGCATCTATCCCATCAACGCCCTGGTCAGCGCCATGCTGGCCTCCATGCTGCCCAACGGCGCCCAGATGGTGCTCTACAACAGCGGCATGATGGGCGAGATGGTGCTGGGCCTCTTCGCCATGAGCCTCGCCACCGCGAGCCTGCCCGCCCTCTCCCGCCAGGCCGAATCCCAGGATTGGCAGGGCATGAACCGCAGCCTCACCCAGTCCATCTCCGCCTCCGCCCTCATGGTGCTGCCCGCCTCGGTGGGCCTGGCCGTGCTCTCGCGGCCCATCTGCGCCCTGCTCTTCCGCACCGGCGCCTACACACCGGCGGCTTCGGACTGGACGGCCCTGACGCTGGTGTTCCAGTCCGTGGGCCTGGTCTTCGTGGCGGCCCAGCGGCTGGGCAACCAGGCCCTCTACGCCCTCAAGGACTACCGCGGCCCCGCCGCCCTGGCCGCGGGCACGCTGCTGCTGAACGTGGCCCTCAGCCTCGCCCTGCTGAAGCCCCTGGGCACCGGCGGCCTGGCTCTGGCCAACGGGCTGGCCAGCCTCGCGGGCCTGCTGGGCGTCCTGCTGCGCCTGCGCCCGCGCCTGCCGGGCCTGGACCTGCGCCCCCTCCTGAAGGCCACCCTCCGCGCCCTGGCCGCCTCGATCCTCATGGGCCTGCTGGCCTGGGCGGGGGCGAGCCTTCTGGGGGTGGACACCCCCCACGCCTTCCGCTGGGCCGGGCTGGCCCAGCGCCTGCTGCCCCTCATCGGGGCCTGTGCCGCCGCTTACGGACTCGCCGCCGTGGCCCTTGGCCACCCCGAGGCCCGCGAACTATCCGGCAAGATCCTGCGGAAGGTGCGGAGATAGAAAGGGCCGGGCACCGGCCCGGCCCTTTCCATCGCCTGCCAGCCTTCAGTTCTGCAGTTCCACCGTGACCACCGCGCCGCCCATCCGGGGGCTCGTCTCCACGGTCTTGAGCAGCTTGCGGGTGGCGGTGTCGATCCACAGGGTCTTGCTGCCGGGATCGCCCTCGGCGGAGGTGAGCTCCACCTTCCAGGCCTTGAAGCTGCCCGCGGGCACCTTCAGGTCCTCCTGGCCCAGCACCTTGGCCTGCTTGAGCTGGACCTTCTGACGCTGGATGTCCACGTTGCGGAAGGTGACGGTGTAGCCCTCCGCCAGGGGCAGGCAGGCCAGGGCGTCTTCGGCGCCAGAGCCTTCGGCGTAGGCTCCGCCGCCCAGCTCGATGCTGAAGGGCTTGGCGTTGCCGCCCATGGCCATGGTCCCGGTGGCCTTGGCGCCATCGAAGGCGATGTCGATGACCACGGGGCCTTGCTTCACCTCGCGCTTCAGGGGCGCCAGGGTATCCAGGGCCATGGTGGTGGTGTCCATCGCTTCACCGCCCGGCAGCTTGGTGGCATCGGTCACCACCCAGGCGCCGCCCTCCTCCTTCACCGTCCGGACCATGGAGATGGCCATGGAGCGCGGCCCCATGGCGAAGGCGCCCGCGTAGGTGAAGGTGCCGGCCGTGGGCTTGGCGATGGGCTTGGGGACGGTCACGGACGCCGCGTCGGCCTTCTTCGCCAGCACCACGGTCTTGGGATCGACGGTGATCTCCGGCAGGCGCTTCATGACATCGGGCTTGCCGCCTTCCTGGTAGCGGCCCTTGAGATACTTGGCCAGGAAGGTCTCCGCGGCGGCGAACATGGCCTGGTTGTTCACGGGACGCTGGAAGCCGTGTCCCTCATCCGGCGCGCAGAGGTACTCCACCGGGAAGCCGCGGTCCCGCAGGGCGATGACGATCTGGTCGCTCTCGGCCTTCTTCACACGGGGATCGTTGGCGCCCTGGATGACCATGAGCGGGGTGTGGATCTTCGCCGCGGAGTTCAGCGGAGACTGACGTTCCAGCTGCTTCTTGCCCTCCGGCGTGTTGGGGTCGCCCATGCGCTCGTGGAAAATGATGCGGCCCGCTTCCCAGTAGGGGGGAATGGTTTCCAGCAAGGTCAACAGGTTGGAGGGGCCCACGATGGAGACTGCTGCCGCGTAGAGGTCCGGTGTGAAGGCCACACCGGCCAGCGTGGCGTAGCCGCCGTAGGAGCCGCCCAGGATGCCCACCCGCTTGGGATCCGCGATGCCCTGGGCCACGAGATGCTTCACGCCCCAGGTGAGGTCGTCCTGCATGAGGTCGCCCCACTGCTTGTTGCCGGCGTTGAGGAACTTCTTCCCGTAGCCGGTGGAGCCCCGGAAGTTCGGCTGCAGTACGGCGTAG